>NZ_JBFBAG010000016.1:137135-187728 GCF_040682155.1 Amycolatopsis sp. NPDC051371 | reverse complement strand
AACACCGCCGGACCGTTGAACGCACCGAAGGCCACCTTGGGGCGCTCGGGCCGGTCAGACATGGGCCGGGACCCACAGGTCGTCGATGGTCTTCTCGGCCGTCGCCAGGCTCGCGTCGGCCAGCGGGATGAGCTCCGCCATCGCCGGGTTCACGTGGGCCAGCGTCAGCTCCGCGGTGATGAACCGCGGCTCCAGGCCCGTCAGCGAGACGCCGTGCGGGAGCCACTGTTCGGCGTGGTCCCAGCCCTGGCGGGGCGCTCCCTCGCCGTAGCCACCGCCGCGCGAGGCCAGCACGATGAAGTCGCGGCCGCCGAGCAGGCCGGTCATCGTCTCGTGGTCGACCGAGAGCCCGGGCGCGATGAGGTGGTCCACCCACGCCTTGACGCTGCTCGGCGCGCCGTAGTTGTAGACCGGCAGGCCCAGCAGCACCGTGTCGGCCGCCTTGATCTCGCCGATGAGCTCCTGCGTCAGCGCCCACGACGCGGCCTGGGCCGGCGTGTGCTGCTCGGGCGGGACCGCGCGGGCCGCCCCGCTCTCGGCGTCGAGGTGCGGGAGCGGGTGCGCGCCCAGGTCGCGGTAGGTGACCGTGCCGTCCGGGTGTGCGGCCCGCCACGCGGCCGCGGCCCGCGCGCTGAGCCGGCGGCTCACCGAGCGCTCGCCCTGGATGCTCGAGTCGATGTGAAGGAGATGCGCCATGTCGTTAGCCGCCCGTGGATCGTTTGTGTAAGACAAACCATTAATAGCACATCGACCATCCGTGTGCCCATATACTGGGCTCATGACCTCGCTGCCGGTCGTCAACCAGCCGCCCCACCGCTGTGGGGCGCTGCTCGGCCAGCTCACGCGCCGGCTGCAGCTGCGCAGCGAGTCGGTGCTGAATCCCCTGGGGCTGCGGCCGCGCCACCTGATCGCGCTCACGGTCCTGCGCGACCAGGACGGCAGCTCGCAGCAGGACCTGGCGAAGACCCTCGAGATGGACGGCACGAACGTCGTCGGGCTGCTCAACGACCTCGAAACCGAGAACCTGATCGAGCGGCGCCGCTCCCCCGTCGACCGCCGCCGGCACGTCGTCGAGCTCACCGACGTCGGCGCGAAGCTGCTCGCCCGGGCGGAGTTCGCGCTCGCCGCGGTCGAGGACGAGGTGTTCTGCGGACTGAGCGACGACCAGCGCGAGACGCTCTACACGCTGCTGCAGCAGGCGACGAACAAGACCGAGTTCGAAGCCTGCACGGAAGCCATCCAGCCGCCGCCGACCTGCTGAAGCTCAGCCGCCGGCGATGTCGCGCGCCAGCTGCCGCGCTTCGGGCAGCGTGAACTTCCCGGTGATCTGCGTTTCCCCGCCGGTGATGGCGGACTGCACGGCCGGCGCGGTCAGCACGCGGCTCCTCAGCACCATCGCGACCTGCTTGCCGATGTTCTGCCCGGTCCACTCCGCCCAGGTCTCCGCCCCGGCGGTGGTGAAGCTGAGGTTGATGACCGAGCTCCCCGTCCGCGGATCGAGGGCGGCGTCCACGCGGCTCACGTCGGCGCCGCTGAGGAAGCCGGGAGCGAGGACGTACTTCGTGCCTTGCGCGCGATCGCAGGTGACCAACGGCAGCGCCGGGTCGTCGCGCCCGTCCAGCGGGTCCGGCTGCCCCTGCGCGCAGTCGAACGCCTGCGCGGAGGCCTGCTGCGTGAGCGGATCGGTGCTCTGCCGCTCGGTCGACGAGCCGATCGGCGGTCCCGGCGGCAGCTCGGCCAGGACCGGCCGGAACCGCAGCTGGGTGCCGTCCTTGACGATGAAGCCGGTGGGCGCGGCCTGACCCACGACCTCGGCCTGGCACCCGGTGACGAGCACGGCGACGGCCGCGAAGAGGAGGATCCGCACGCTGCCCATTCTGGCGTGCGGGCCTATCCGGCCGCCAGGATCGCTTCGAGCCCGGAAGCCTGGGTGCGCCAGTCCGTCACGTTCGGTGTGGTGCCGGTCCAACGCTGGCCGATCCGGTTCAGCGAGTCACGATCACCCGCCCACAGCGCGTCCGCCTGCTTCTGCGCGAACGCGCGGTAGGTGGCCGAGCCCGTCGCCGTGGCCAGGTCGCCGAAGTAGCGCATGAAGATGCCCTTGAACTGCTTCTGGTTGTCGTCGCAGGACCCCGTGCCGGTGTCGCAGGACTCGACGAGCACGCCGCCGGAGGTGAGGCGCGCCATCGCCGCGTCCGCCAGGCGCTTCGCCGCGTCCAAATAGGACTGGACACCGGTGCCGCGCCACAGCTCCAGCAGCCCGCCGATGCCGAGGCCCTGGTTGTACGTCCAGACGGTCTGTCCGTTGTTCGCGCACGACGACGTCAGCCCGTCGTTCACCAGGCCCGAGGAGTTGATCAGGCCGCTGTCGAGGAACCAGTCGCCCGCGGTCCTGGCCCGCTGGCCCCACACCGTGTCGCCGCCGAGCCGGTTGTGCAGGGACGCGGTCAGCCGCAGGTACAGCCCGGCCGTGACGGCGTTCTTGTACGTCCGCTCGCGGTTCCACCAGACCCCGCCGCCGCAGCTGCCGATGTCCCAGAACCCGTGGACGTAGTTCGCGATCGTCGTCGCCTCGGTGAGGTAGCGCGGGTCGTGGGTGCGGTCGTAGACGGCGACCCAGGCCAGGCCCCACCACGCGCTGTCGTCGATGGCGCGGCTGACGAAGTCGCCCTCGATGGCGTCGGAACTCCTTGCCCCGGCGGGGAAAGCCACCCGGTTGACGTCGAAGGTCCGGGCGAGCGCGGTGTCGAACCCGCCCGCGTCGGCCACCGCCGTCACCGCGACCGCCGAGTTCCACCAGCTCGACGGCCACCATGCGGTGTACGGGTCGTGGGACCACATCAGCGCGTCGAGCGCACCCGCGGCGCGGGTCGTCGCCGGCCGCGCCCAGGCCGTGCAGCTTCCTTGCGTGTGCGTGACTTCGCGGCCGCAAGCGCGCACCGCGCCGCCGTAGAGCCGGCCACGCGGATCGCGCGTCGCGAACGCCGTGGTGCGGGTGCCGGTGGCGCCCGAGGCGACGCTCGTGCGGCCCAGCGACGAGCCGTCCGGCCAGCTCGCGCCGGCGTCCCAGGAGCGGTCGAGCCAGATCTCGTCGCCGGCGCCGCCGGCTTCGATCCCGGCCCACGCCAAGCCCCGGCCGTCGAAGTGGAGCCGGATCGTGCGGCCGAAGAGCGTCGCCGGCGCGACCGGCTGGCTGTCGCCGGCACCGGGCGCGCTGCGGTCGCACGCGACGTCGCAGACGTCCGGGTAGATCCACGCGGTGCACGCGACGCCCTGCGCGTCCCCGCACGCCCGGACCAGTCCGCGGCGGTGGTGTTGCGGGTCGGTGAGGTTGTACATGAGCGTGCGGGTGCCGGTCCACGTGCTCGGGATGCTCGCCTTGCCCAGCAGGCCTTCCCAGGTGGCGCCGCCGTCCCACGAACGGTCGAGCCAGACGGCGTCGCCGGCGACGCCGTTGTCGATGCTCGCCCACGCCATGCCGTCGGGGTCGGAGGCGTGCAGCCGCAGCACGCGGCCGTTGATCACCTTGTCGGGCAAGGGAAAGCTCTCCCGCGCGGCCCGCGCCGGGTCGAGGGTGTCGCACGACGTCACGCACACCGCCGTGGCCGCGGCGGCGGACCGGGACATCGGGGTCAGGGAACCGAGGACGAGCAGCAGCACGAGCAATGTCCGCATCGACATCCCTCTCCACGCACCGGGGTTCGTTCCAGCATAGGAAGCCGGCGCCCGATTCTGAAGGATTCCGCCCGGTTCTGGCTCGTTCCGGACAATGGTTGTCCGCCCGGAAAATGAGTGGTGTGACCGGGCCGGACGGAGTTGGCTGGCTGCCGTGACCGACATCAGCGGTAGCTGCGAGGAACGGTTCAACAAGGTTCGCGACGTCCTGGCGGCGTCGCTGGACACCGACGACGTGGGCGCCTCGGTCGCCGTGTTCGTGGACGGCGAGCCGGTGGCCGACCTCTGGGGCGGGTACGTCGATACCGCTCGCACCATCGCGTGGGAACGGGACACCATCACCAACGTCTGGTCCACCACCAAGACGATGACCGCGCTCTGTGCGCTGGTCCTGGCCGACCGCGGCGACCTCGACCTGGACGCGCCGGTCGCGCGGTACTGGCCCGAGTTCGCGGCCGCGGGCAAGGGAACCGCGCGGGTCCGGCACCTGCTCGGGCACACCGCGGGCCTGCCGGACTTCGACGGCCCGATCGCGGTCGACGACCTCTTCGACTGGCCGGCCGTGACAGCGCGGCTGGCCGCGCAGACTCCCGCGTGGGAGCCCGGTACCGCGGGCGGCTACCACTCCGTCACCTTCGGGTTCCTGGTCGGCGAAGTCGTCCGCCGCGTCACCGGACGCAGCCTCGGCACGTTCTTCGCCGAGGAGGTGGCCGGACCGCTGGGCGCCGACTTCCACATCGGGTTGGCCGCCGAGCACGACCACCGGGTCGCCCCGCTGATCCCCGATCCCCAGGGCGACAAGCCACCGGGCTTCCTGGTCGGCGTCTCGGACTCCTACCCCGAGGCCTGGCGGCGCGCGGAACTGCCCGCCATCAACGGATACGGCAACGCGCGCTCGGTCGCGGCGGTGCAGTCGGTACTGGCGTGCGAGGGAGTTTCGGGCGGCGTACGGCTGTTGTCACCGGCCGGCGCCGAGCGGGTCTTCGAAGAGCAGTTCCACGGCGAGGACCGCGTCCTCGGCGCGCCGATGCGGTACGGCCTGGGCTTCCGGCTGGAAGGCCACACGTGCACGTGGGGCGGCTGGGGTGGTTCGATCGTCCTCGTCGATGCCGACAACCACCTGGTGGTGTCGTACGTGATGAACCAGACCCTCTGGGACAACGGGTACGCCCGCGGCTTGGAAGTGGTGATGGCCGCCTACGACGGGATCTAGTTCTCGCCCTCCGACGGAAACAGTCGCGGCATGAAGGCGAGCATCAGCGCCGACCAGACCACGTGCGTCAGCACCGGTGCCTGCACCCCGCCCGCCCGGCCGCGCTGGACGGCGAAGAGCGTGCCCATCACCGTCGAGGCCAGGACAAGCGCGGGGTTGCGCGTCGCCGTCGTCGAAAGGACGTACAGCGCCGTCGCCCCGCGGCCGCCGAACGCGTCGTACAGCGCGCCGCGGAAGAAGAACTCCTCCGCCGCGCCCGTCACCAGCGTCGTCGCCGCCACCGACGACGTCGAACCGCGGTGGGCGTGGTCGAGCACGCCCGCGATCGCGCGCCGCAGCGGCGGGATGCGGCGGGAAACGAGGGCGCAGCCGTAGAACACGCCGAACGCACCGACGCCGGCGAGCACGGGCTGCACGACGTCCGGGCGACCGCGGTTCACCGGTCCGGCGCCGGCGAACCAGGTCGCCGCGACCGACGCCGTGAGGACGTGGAACCGCCGCGAACCCGGCCGGCTGGCCAGGGACGCGCCGAGCAGGCCGGAACCGACGGCCGTCACTCCGGCGAGGAGAGCCTTCTTCACGCCGGCCGCCGGCTCTTCGCCCGCTCGCCCAGGGCCTGCAGCACGGCTTCGTCGTAGCCCATCGGCTCGAACTCGACGATCCGGCGGATCGCGTCGTCGCGGACGACGACCTCGTTCGTCATCGAGTCGATCAGCGCCCGCCCGGTGGTGACGTCGATGTCGGTCACCAGCGAAAGCCAGTACGACGACAGCCGCGGCGAGAGCAGCGGCACCGGCACGATCACCAGCGGCCGCCCCTCGATCGCCGCGACCCGCTGCAGCATGTCCCGGTAGGCCAGCACCTCGGGCCCGCCGATGTCGAACGTGCGGCCCGCCGCCTCCGGGTGCTCGAGCACGCCGGCCAGGTAGCGGACGACGTCGGCGATCGCGATCGGCTGGGTGCGCGTGCCGACCCAGCGCGGCGTGACCATCGCCGGCAGGTGCTCCACCAGCTGGCGGGTCAGCTCCCACGACGTCCCGCCGTGGCCGATGACGATCCCGGCGCGCAGCACGGTCACCGGCACGCCGGTCTCCCCCAGCAGCCGCTCGACCTCGCGTCGGCTGGCCAGGTGCTCCGAGAGCGCGTCGTCGTCGTCACCGAGGCCGCCGAGGTAGACGATCCGGCCCACGCCCGCGTCGGACGCCGCCTGGGCGAACGCGCGCGCGGCGTCGGCGTCGCGTTGCTTGAAGTCCGCACTGTCGAGTGAGTGCACCAGGTAGTAGGCGGCTTCGGTGCCCTTGAGCGCGTCCCGCAGGGATCCGGCGTCGGCGACGTCGCCGCGGACGGGCGTCCCGGCGCCTTCGTACTTCGCGGGGTGGCGCGTCATCGCGAAGACGTCGTGCCCCGCTTCTTCCAGCACCGGGCACAACCGGCCGCCGACGAACCCCGAAGCCCCGGCCACCAGCACACGCATACCGGGGACGTTAGCCGCGACGCGCTCGGCCCGCAGATCACCCGCGGCGCGTCCGCCCGGCGAAACAGACCGCCGCGACCACGCCCGCGCAGCCCACGAGCTGCAGCACGCTCGGCGTCTCCCCGAGCAGGCCGATGCCCAGCAGCACCGCGCCGACCGGTTGCAGCAGCATCAGCGTCGCACCGGTGGTGGCCGACATCCGGGGCAGCGCGGCGGAGATGAGGATCCAGCCGATCAGCTGACCCACCACGGCGAGCGCGACCAGCCAGCCGAACGTGGCCGGGCTCGGGCTCAGGTCGAGCGTGCCGGTCGGGACGCCCAGCACGACGGCGACGACGCCGGCGGAGAGCGTCGCCAGCACCAGGGACTGCGCCTGCGCACCGGCGCCGCCGCTGAGCCGGATCAGGAAGAGGTAGACGGCGTACCCCGCGCCGGCGAGCATCGCGAACACGGCACCGGTGACCGGGTCCGGGCCGAGCGATCCGCTCTCGGCGAACCCGCCGGCCAGCACGACACCGCCGAGCAGCACGGGCACGGCGAGGAGGAACTGCTTCGCCGGGCGTTCCCGCAGGAACGCGAACGCCAGCAGCGGCACGATGATCACCTGGACGGCGAGCAGCACCGTCGCGATGCCGGCGCCGATCCGCGGGATCGCCTCGCCCCAGAGCACGAAGTCCAGGCCGAGCCCGGTGCCGGCCAGCAGCGGGAGGAGCACGCGAGGTGCCGGCCCCGACCTACGCCGCTCCCGCACGGCGAGCGCGAGCAGCACCGGCAAGGCCAGCAGGCAGCGCCAGAACGCGCTCGTGCTGCCGCTGGCGTGCGAGACCTTGATGAAGACCGACGACAGGGAGATGCAGAAGCTGCCGAGCGCGGCGAGCAGACGCGGGTCGAAGCGCTCGGTGAACGGCGTGGGGATGGTCGTGAGTCGGGGCGCGGTCGTGGTCACGGTTCCAGCCTGCGGGTGACGACTATCAAGGACAAGCGAATGTTTCTGCGGCTCATTCGGTAGCATCACTACCGTGTTCGGAATCGAGCGGATGCGCGCGCTGCACGCTGTCGCCACGCAGGGCTCGGTCGCCGCGGCGGCCGCGTCCCTGCACGTCACGCCGTCGGGGGTGTCGCAGCAGCTGGCGAAGCTGGAACGCGAAGCCGGGCAGCGGCTGCTGGAGCCGCGCGGCCGGGGCGTCCGGCTGACGAAGGCGGGCCAGGTGCTGGCCGGGCACGCCGAGCGGATCCTGGCGCAGATCGCCGAGGCGAAGGCGGACCTGGAGCTGCTGCGCGAGGACGTCATCGGGCCGCTGCGGGTCGGCGCGATCCCGACGACGGTGCACGCGCTGCTGCCGCCGGCGCTGGCCACGCTCGCCGCGCAGCACCCGCGGCTGGCCGTGACGCTGCACGAAGGCGAGGCGGAGCAGACGATGCCCCGCGTGCTGGGCGGCGACCTCGACGTCGCGGTGCTGGAGAGCTGGGAGGACCGGCCGACGGTGCTCCCGCCGGCGACGACGCGGATCGCGTTGTTCTCCGACGTCGCGGACCTCGCCCTGCCCGCCGGGCACCGCCTCGCGCACCGCAAGACCGTCGATCTGTCCGACGTGGACGATCTGCCGTGGATCGGCTGGAGTCAGGGGTCCGGCTGTTACGAGTGGCTGGTGCAGGTGCTGCGCAAGCAACGGCTGGAGCCGCGGATCAGCTGCACGGTCGGCGGTTACCCGACGCAGCTGGCGCTGGTGGCGGGCAACGTCGGCGCGGCGCTGGTGCCGCGCCTGGCCCGAGAGCCGCAGCCCGAGGGTGTCCGCATCCTGGCGACGCGCCCGGCGCTGACCCGGACCATCTACGCGATCTGCCGGGCGGGTGAAGAGGATCGCGGCGCGGTGCGCGCGTGCCTGGACGCGCTCAGGGCCGCCTCGGCGCGGTTCGAGAGCGTGGGGCAACTCACCCGCTGAGCCGCTCGATCATCTCGGTCACGAGCTTTCCCGGCCGCCGGTGGTGCACCAGTGAGACGTCCCGCGCCGGCCGGGCGTCGGCGGCGTCGCGGACCTCGATCCGGGCCGGCCCCATCCGGGCGAGCACGCTCTCCGGGACGAACGCGACCCCCAGCCCGGCCTCGACCAGCGCCAGGATCACCTGGTAGTCCCGGGTTTCATAGGCCACGGTGAGGGTGACCCCGGCGGCGTCGGCGAGCTCGTCGAGGCAAACGCGGTTGGGCACGCCGGGGCTGCCGGAGATCCAGTCCTCCCCCGCGAGCGCCTGCAGCGTGAGCCGACGGGCGCGGGCTTTCGGGTGTCCCTCGGGCAGGATCAGCCGGAACCGCTCCGAGCGCAGCAGCGACCTCGTCAAACCGCGCGGGTCGGGCAGCGGCGCGCCGGGATAGCGGTGGGTGATCAGCAGGT
The DNA here is from genome assembly GCF_040682155.1 of Amycolatopsis sp. NPDC051371. NCBI lineage: Bacteria > Bacillati > Actinomycetota > Actinomycetes > Pseudonocardiales > Pseudonocardiaceae > Amycolatopsis > Amycolatopsis sp. NPDC051371. The sequence goes on along the minus strand of NZ_JBFBAG010000016.1, from coordinate 178,976 downwards.
CGAGATCGCGCGAGCTGACCAGCCCGTACCCATCGGGCGGTTCGAGGTCCAGCAGCCGCAGCGCGACCGCGGGGTGGTCGCGGCGGAATCCGGCGAGCGAGGCGGGGACGAGCGTCATGCCGGCGCTGGCGAACGTGCCGACGGTGAGCTGCGCCGGTTCCTCGTCGAGCAGGGCGCGGACGGTCCGCTCGGCGGTCCGCAGCTCCCCGACGATGGTCTCCGCGTGGCTGAGCAGCGCCTCCCCGACCGGCGTGAGCGTGACACCGCGCGGGTTGCGGTGCACCACGGGCGCGCCGACGTCGCGTTCGAGCTTGGCCAGCTGCTGCGAGACGGCGGACGGCGTGAACGACAGCCGCTGAGCGGCGCCGGCGATCGACCCGGCGTGCGCGACCTCGGCGAGCAGGGCCAAGCGGTGAGCGTCGAGCACGGAGCCTCCAGCCGTAAGCGTTGCTAAGGCCAGCGTAGGAGACGGCGCTGGTGCTTACGACGGTCCGCGCGCATGCTGGAGCGCATGATCAGCACTTCGGACGTCGAGCAGGCCGCCGCGCGCATCGAGGGCCGGATCCGCCGGACGCCGGTGTTCGCCGACGACGGCGTGTGGTTCAAGCTCGAGCACCTGCAGCACACCGGGTCGTTCAAGGCCCGCGGCGCCTTCAACCGGATCATCGCGGCGGGCGAGCTCTCGGCGGCCGGGGTGGTGGCCGCGTCGGGCGGCAACGCCGGGCTCGCCGTCGCGTACGCCGCCCGGGAGTTCGGGGTGGCCGCGCGGGTCTACGTCCCGGCGAACGCGCCGGCGGTCAAGGTGGCGAAGCTGCGACAGCTGGGCGCGGCCGTCGAGCTGGTCGGCGACAAGTACGCGGACGCCTACGACGCGGCGGTGAAGGACGCGGCGGACCGCGGCGCGCTCTTCTGCCACGCGTACGACCAGCCGGAGATCTGCGCCGGCCAGGGCACGGTGGGCCTCGAACTCCTGGCCGACATCGACGGGCTGGACACGATCCTGGTCGCGGTCGGCGGCGGCGGGCTGCTGGCCGGCATCGCGGCGGCGGTCGAAGGCCGGGCGCGCGTGGTCGGCGTCGAGCCGCGCACGGCCCCGACGCTCCACGCGGCCCTGTCCGCGGGCTCGCCCGTCTCGGTCGAGGTGTCCGGCATCGCCGCCGACTCCCTCGGCGCGTCCCGCCTCGGCGACATCGCGTTCGCGGTGGCGTCCCGCACGGACGTGGCATCGCTGCTGGTGGACGACGCGGCGATCGTCTCGGCGAGGACGACCTTGTGGGACCGCTACCGCCTGGCGGTGGAGCCCGGCGGAGCGACGGCGTACGCAGCGCTGCTCACCGGCGCCTACCGCCCGGAGCCGGGCGAACGCGTCGCGGTCCTGCTGTGCGGCGCGAACACCGACCCGGCGACGCTCACTTCCCCGACAGCCGCGCCACCAGCGGCGCGAACTCCTCGATGAAGGCACTGTTGACGCTGACGTAGGAGACACCGAGCTCGTCGCGCCGCCGTTCGAGCTCGGCGGCCATGTCGTCGACGCTGCCACGGATCATGGTGAGCGAGTCGTGCTCGATGAGCGTTTCGGCATCAACCCCGATGAACCCCCGAATCCACGGCGGCACCTGCTCCCCGACGACGAAGATGTTCAGCCCGAGCTCGACATCGCGATCACCGGCGGCGGCCCGGATCTCCTCGACGTAGCCGGCCATCTCCTCGCGGGTCGTCAAGACGCCCCCGGCCAGCGTGACGATGTCGGCTTTCGCCCCGGCAAGCCGGCGAGCTTTCGGCCCACCGGCAGCGATCATGACGGGCGTCTGCGCGTCGCCATCGAGCCGGCGGACGTGGTCGATGGTCTCGGAGATCGAGTCGAGCCGCTCCTGGCCCGAGCCGTAGGGAAGGCCGAGCTCTTCGGCTTGCTGCCGCATGGTGGGCAGCCCGGTCCCGAGCCCGAGCTCGAACCGGTTACCGGTGACGACGGCGAGACTGTGCGATTCCCAAGCGGCGGCCCGCGCTGTGCGAAGCGGGCTGGCGAGAACGAAGGACCCGACCCGAAGGTCGGTGGTCACAGCAGCGGCAGCCGCGAGCGCGGCGGTCGGGGTCGGCAGGTTGAGGTTGTCGGGACAGAGCAGGGTGGAGTAACCGAGCTCCTCGGCCCGCCGGGCGGTCTGCAGCCATTTCGCACCGCCTTCCGTCGCGCCGGCGACCACGCCGAACCGGAACGCCTTTTTGGCCATCGAAGCACCCCCAAGTTGTTTGGTACTTCGATCAAACCACCGGGGAGGTCGGCGGTGCCACCACGGGGGCGGTGGTTGGGTTCGATCGGGCGGACTTGCGGCGGTTTCGAGTAGCCGGCCACCGTGGCGGTGGGCGCAAGTCGGGGTGTACGCCGGGTTTGCGAGCTTCGGTCGGTTCGGATTTGCCCCAGGGCCTCGACACGTTGGCACCGAGGTATCCGCGATGGCTCTTGCCGGAGTGACACGGGTCGAGCCGAACTCGCCGCAGACGCGGACCACGAGCCGCCGATTACCCGACGACGATGACGCTACGTTCGGGCGCGGCTGGCAGGCTGGGTTCACACGCGATCGAGCCGGACTCGCCGCGGGTACGACCATAAGTCGCCGGCTACCGGGCGACGGTGGCGATGCGCCCAAACGCAATGGGCAAGGCGGGTTCACACACGACCGAGCGGAACTCACCACGGGTACGACCATGAGCCGCCGACTACCGGACGACAGTGGCGATGCACCCAAACGCAATGGGCAAGCCGAATTCACACACGACCGAGCCGGACCCACCACGGGTACGACCATAAGTCGCCGACTACCAGACCATGGTGGCGCACTGTCCGTGCGCTGCGGGGAGGTTGCGTCCACACGCGAGCGCGCCGGACTCGTCGCGGACGCAGACCATGAGCCGCCGATTGCCACAGACCACGGTGACACTGCCTCCGCGCGCGGCGAACAGACGCGACCGAGCGAATTCGCCGCGGGTACGACCATGCGCCGCTGGTTGCTCGGTCACGCTGGCGCTGTGTTCTGGCGAGCTCAAACGAGTCACCCCGTGATCCGCGGCCGGTCACGGATCCGTCGGCCCGATCGGTGGCCGGATGCGTGCTGTTGGTTTGCCGGGCGTGGCCGGTCGAAGCTCTGCGATCTGATAGCACCGTGGTTCAGGTGATGACCGCCCGACGGGTCTCACGGAGCTGGCGTGGGTGTAGGCCCGTAGCCGGTGGCTGCGGGCCTTTCCCATGTGTGGTTGTTCACGCCGCGAACGGCAGTGGTTGGTGGAGGTTGTTGCGCCTGGGTTTTCGGCGTTTGTCCAGGAACACCGGTGGCAGGAACTCGGGCAACCCGTCGGCCGCTATGCGGACTTGCCAGCCGGAGCGGTGCAGGAGTCGGTGGTGGTGGGCGCACATCAGGACCAGGTTTCCCAGTTCCGTCGGGCCGCCGTCGGTCCAATGGCGGATGTGGTGGCCTTGACAGTGCCGCGGTGGGCGGTGGCAGCCGGGGAAGGCGCAGCCTCGGTCGCGGAGGTACAGCGCGTGGCGCAGCGGGGTGGAGATCAAGCGTCGCTGGTGACCCAGGTCGAGAGGCTCGCTCTTCGTGCCCAGCACTGCGGGGATCAGCTTGCAGTCGCAGGCGTGGATCCGGGCTTCGGCCGCGGACATCGTGCCCAGGTCGCCGAGGATGGCCTTGCCGACGCCGGTTTTCAGGTCGGCGAGGGAGACTGCGACCATGACGTGGGCTCGTTCGCCGGCCTGCAGCGGGAGGTCTGGCGAGTTCAACGCGAGGTCGATGGCGTCGGAGAAGGCGTCGCCGTAGCGTTCCTGCGGGGAGCGGAGGTCGGGGCCTTCGTCGGTGGTGCGGCGTTGCGCGAGGGAGTCGAGGAGGGCGCTGGCGCGGGTGCCGGTTTCGTCGTCGAAGCGGCCCTGAAGTTCCCAGATCCCGGTTCTTTTGCGGCGCAACGACAGTTCGCGATTCGGGGTGGCCGGTTCGGTCTCCTCGGGTGCGGCGCCGTCGGGGTCGAGGTGGGCCAGGATGCGTGTCCCGAGGGCGCCGACCTGTTTGTGTCCGGCGTCTTCGGCGAAGGAGAGCAGGTGTCGCTCAGCGTCGTCGCGGTATTCGGGCGGGATCTGGGTCATGACGCCGACGATGGTGTCGATCATCGGGGTGCTCAACCGTCCGTCCAGCGCGGCGGCGCCGGTGGCGGGAGCGACGGCGGGGATCGGGGTGCCGTCGAGGGTGTGACCGGGGGTGAGGGCTCGGGCTCGTTTGACGACGGTTTCGGCGGCAGATTTGGGGATGTCGGCGAGGTGCTCGAATAACCGTGCCACAGAGCGGTATCCGAAGAGTTCCATGACGCCGCGGGACTCGATTTCCGCCAGCACAGAACCGATCTCAGCCTCGGCAGACCGAGCGACGGCGAGCAGGGTGGAGATGCGGTCGGCCAGGGCCACCGCATCTGCTTTCCACACCGCTTCTCTGTCCACACAACAAGATTACCGGCATCCGAACGCATGATCATCACTCGATCAGGTGGAACGGCACAGCGGTAGGAGCACCGTTGCGTGGGGAATCGGCGCTCTTGCACCGAGCAGGAAGCAACAACAGATAGCGCCGATTTCCCACGCCCCGGCGAAGCCGTATCAGTAAAAGTCAGCCCCGCTGATACTCCTCCCAGGTAACCTTGGCCACCGAAGGACCATCATCAGCCCCACGCCCGGCAAGCCCGTTCATACCCAGGTAGTAATCCCCGGTCTGATGCTGAGCCCCCGAAGAAAGGTCCGGATCCGAGACAGCCTCAGCATGGACGTGATAAGCGAACCCCTGCGCCGGCGTCCGGTACCAGGCAGCGAAACCGACCTGACGCAACGCCTTGATGAAGTTCGTCCGGGTCGTCGACGACATGCCGGACACCGAGATGTCCATCGCGCCGCCGCCGTCGTGCGTTCCCGCCGACGCGTCGACGCCGCCCGGGTTGTACGAACCCTGCGTCAGGCTGACCGTGGTGCCGGTGAGCCTTTCGGCCTCCAGCAGCATCGCCTTGGTGCGGGTGTTGATCGTGACGCCGCGGTAGGAAACGCGGCTCCCGGCCGAAATCGGCGAGGTCACCGTGTACCGGCCTTCACCCAGCTTCTCCAGCGACGTCTTGCCCGGCAGGCCGGAAGCGTCGATCCCGGTGTAGCCCAACGACTTCTGGTACTGCGAGTACGCCGTGATCGTCGTGGTGCCGAAGTACCCGTCGACGTACGTCGAGGCCAGCAGGCCCTTCGCCTGCAGCGCCTGTTCGACGAGCAGGACGCTGTCGTGCGCGCCGGGCGTTTGGGTGTCGTCGGCTCGGCGGGGGTCGATCTGGGCCGCCTTCAGCACGGCCTCCATGTTCGCCGTGGGCAGCGCCGTCGTGGCCGCGGGCTCGGCCTGAGCCGGTGCGGCCACGGCGAACGCCGCTGCGGTGAGTGCTGTCAGCACGGCGGCCTTCGTGAACATCCCTGTCCTCCACTGGTCGGAATCCTTACTCGACCAGCATCACCTGACCGGATACAAGGACCGTACAAATCACCCGGCCCGGAAGCCGCGCAGACGCAGGCTGTTCGTGACCACGAAGACCGAGCTGACCGCCATCGCCGCGCCGGCGAGCATCGGGTTCAGCAGGCCCGCGGCGGCCAGCGGCAGCGCGGCGACGTTGTACGCGAACGCCCAGAACAGGTTGCCCTTGATCGTGCGCAGCGTCCGGCGGGACAGCCGGATAGCGTCGGCGGCCGCGCGCAGGTCGCCGCGGACAAGCGTCAGGTCGGCCGCCTCGATCGCGACGTCCGTGCCGGTGCCCATCGCCAGGCCCAGGTCGGCCTGGGCGAGCGCCGCCGCGTCGTTGACGCCGTCGCCGACCATCGCGACCACCTTGCCGTCCTCCTGCAACTCCCGGACGACGTCGGCCTTGTCCTTCGGCAGCACCTCGGCGATGACGCGCTCGATGCCGACCTCGGCCGCGACCGCGCGCGCGACCACCGCGTTGTCGCCGGTGAGCAGCACCGGCGTCAAGCCCAGCTCACGCAGCCGCCGGACCGCCTCGGCGGACGTCGGCTTGACGGTGTCGGCCACGGCCAGCGTGCCGCGGACCTCGCCGTCCCAGGTCACGGCGACCGTGGTCAGCGCGCTGCCGGTGGCGTCACGGCCGATGCTCACCTTGCGTCCCTCGACGACGCCCTCGACGCCCAGCCCCGGCGTGCTGTGGAAGTCCACGACGGCCGGCAGGGTCCCGAACCGCTCCCGGGCGGCGTCCGCGATCGCGCGGGCCACCGGGTGCTCGGACGCGGCTTCGACGGCGCCCGCGAGCCGCAGGACGTCGCCGTCGCCCTCGACCAGCGTCATCCGGCCGGTGGTCACCGTGCCGGTCTTGTCGAGCACGACGGTGTCGACGCGCCGAGTGGACTCCAGCACCTCCGGCCCCTTGATGAGGATGCCGAGCTGCGCGCCGCGGCCGGTGCCGACCAGCAGCGCCGTCGGGGTCGCCAGGCCCAGCGCGCACGGGCAGGCGATGATCAGCACCGCGACCGCGGCGGTGAACGCGGCCGACGGCGTCGCGTCCGCGCCGAGCCAGAAGGCGAGCGTCGCCACGGCCAGCGCGATGACGATCGGGACGAAGACGGCCGAGACGCGGTCCGCGAGCCGCTGGACGCGGGCCTTGCCCGTCTGCGCCTCCTCGACCAGCCGGGCCGTCTGGGCCAGCTGCGTGTCGGCGCCGACGCGGGTGGCGCGGACGACGAGCCGGCCGCCGGCGTTGACCGTCGCACCGGCGACGGCGTCGCCCGGCCGGACCTCGACCGGCACGCTCTCGCCGGTGAGCAGGCTCGCGTCGATCGCGGACCCGCCGTCCTCGACGACGCCGTCGGTGGCGACCTTCTCCCCCGGCCGCACCACGAACCGGTCGCCGACGACCAGCTCGTCGACGGGAATCCGCTGCTCGCCGCCGTCGCGCAGGACAGCGACGTCCTTCGCGCCCAGCTCCAGCAACGCCCGCAGCGCGGCACCGGCGCGGCGCTTCGAACGGGCCTCGAAGTAGCGGCCGGCCAGGATGAACGTCGTGACGCCGGCGGCCACTTCGAGGTAGATGGCGCCGTCCCCGGCCATGCGCTCGATGGTGAGCTCGAACGGGTGCTTCAGGCCCGGCATGCCCGCGCTGCCGAACAGCAGCGCGTACACCGACCAGCCGAACGCGGCGAGGGTGCCGATCGAGATGAGCGTGTCCATCGTGGCGGCGCCGTGGCGGAGGTTGGCGAACGCGGCCCGGTGGAACGGCCACGCGCCCCACACCAGCACCGGCGCGGCCAGGACGAGCGAAATCCACTGCCAGTAGGTGAACTGCCACGCGGGCACCATCGCCAGGGCGATCACGGGCACCGAAAGCACCGCGGAACCGGCCAGCCGCTGCCGCAGCGTCAGGATCGGGTCGTCTTGTCGGAGTTCCGGCTCGGCCTCGGGCAGCGCCGCGCCGTAGCCGGCCGCTTCGACCTGCGCGACGAGATCCTGCGGAGCGACCTCGCCGCCGTAAACGACCTTGGCCTTCTCCGTGGCGTAGTTGACGGTCGCCGTGACGCCGTCCAGCTTGTTGAGCTTGCGTTCGATCCTCGCCGCGCAGGACGCGCAGGTCATGCCGGTGATGGCGAGTTCGACGTTCTTCGCCTCTAGCTGCAGCGTCACGAGTGCGCTCCTCCCCCGGTGGTCACCGTGAATTCGGCGGTGCGGACCACGTCGCCGTGGCGGAAGTCAAGGAACATCCGGTAGGTGCCGGCCGACGGCACCTCGGCGATGAACGTCACGGCCGCGCCCGTGCGGCCGTCCGGGTGGACGTGCAGGTACCCCAGGTCACCGCCGCGCAACGCGACGAGGTGGCCGTACGCGCCCAGGTAGGGCTGCAGATCGGTGACGTCCCGGCCGTCCTTGGTGACCGTCGCGGTCAGCCGGGACGAGCGGCCGGGGACGAGGTCGCCGTCGAGCCGGACGCGGTAGCCGTCGACGTCGGCGACGCGCGCCTCCCGGTGCTCGACCGGCTGGAACATGCCCGGCGCGACGAGGTCGACGCCGAGCGTCTGTGCCGCTCCCCCGGTGGGCGTGAAGTCGGCGAAGGCGCGGTAGCTGCCCGCCTCGGCGACGGTGATCGGCACGCTCCACGTGCCGTCGGCGCCGAGGTCCGGGTGCAGGTGCCGGTAGCCGCTGGTGTCGCGGCGGACGACGATGAAGTGCATCCGCTTCTCGTGCTCGACGTCGTAGGCGGTCACGGGCGCGCCGTCCGGGCCGGTGATCGTGAAGGTGAACTTCGTCGTGGCGCCCGGGGTGAGCGTCGTGCCGGCGGGGGTGAGGGTGTAGCCGCCCGCGGCCGACGCCAGCCCGCCGGGCTGGTGGTTCGCGGCCTCCGCGACGGTGCCGCCGTGGACGTCCCCGTGCGCGGCGTCCTCGCCGCCGTGCCCCTCGGCCTGGCCGGGGAAGGGACCGACGGCGGTGCCGGCCGCCCAGGCGCCGGCGGCGACCAGGGCGAGTGCCGCACCGTAGGCGGAGAGCTTCGCTGCGGTCTTCATGTCAGCCGGTACCCCGCTTCTTCGACGGCACCGCGCACGTCGGCCGCGGAGAGGCTCTCGGCGCTGCTGACGGTCACTGCGCCGGTGGCCAGCTCGACAGTGACGCCAGTGACGCCCCCGAGACCGCGGATTTCCTCTTCGACCGAGCGGGCGCAGTGGCCGCACGTCATGCCGGTGACGGTGTAGGTCGTGTCTGTCATGTCTCATGAATACCCTAGGGGGGTAGGGTAATCAACCCTGTCACGACATGTAATCCAGGCCACAGTCGATCCGGTTACCACTGGTCCAAGCGTGTTTCTTGCCGTCACGGAGAGTTCTCGGATGGGACCCCTGGACGTTCCCGTGTTCCTTTCGTAACCTGTTCGAGATCTCGCGGCCCCCGGTCGTCGATGAGACGGCGACGCGAGATCGCCGCCGATACCCCCCTGCCGGGTACCGGACCCCACCGCGTGCTCTTCCTGTTGCGGTCGAGCACGCACCGGACACGGCGAGGCCCCCGACTCGCCCCGGTGCCCGACGGCGGCCGATCAGCAAAGGAGACCCGCGCGAGAATGCGTTCGCATCCCGTCAAGCGCGTGGTGTCAGGTGCCCTCGCCGCCGCCTCGGTGATCACTGTCATCACCATGGCCCAGCCCACGGCCACCGCCGCCCCCATCCCCGTCCTCCAGGCCCCGCCCACCGGGTCCGACGCCCTCGCCAAGTACCGCGACCTCTCGGCGCAGGCCGAGAAGCTCAACGAGGACCTGCTCAAGGCCCAGGACGACCTGACCGCCAAGCAGGGCCAGCTCGACAAGGCCAACTCCGACGTCACCGCCGCCAAGGACGCCGGCGCGCAGGCCATCGAGGCGAAGCAGAAGTACCAGGGCCAGGTCGACAAGTTCGCCGGCGCGTCGTTCACCAGCGGCGTCCAGCTCAACAAGCTGTCGGCGCTGCTGGCCGGCACGTCGACGCAGGACTTCCTGGATCGCTCGGCGGCCCTCGAGGTCATCGCGACCGACAAGAACGTCGCGATGGACGGCCTCAGCGGCTCGGCCCAGAAGGCCACTGCCGCCGAGAAGTCGGCGACGGACGCGGCGAAGCGGGCGACCGACGCCCGGGACGCGGCGGCGAAGCTGGCCTCGGACATCGAAGGCAAGAAGAAGAACCTCCAGACCCAGATCGACCAGATCGAGGCCCAGAGCAAGACGCTCAGCACCGCCGACAAGACCGCCCAGAAGGACACCGGCGGCAAGGCCCCGACCGTCAAGGCGGCCTCCTCGGCCGCGCAGAAGGCGGTCGACGCGGCACTGAGCAAGCTCGGCAGCGCCTACGTCTACGGCGCCACCGGCCCGAGCACGTTCGACTGCTCGGGCCTCATGCAGTGGGCGTACAAGCAGGCCGGGATCACGCTGCCCCGCACGTCGTCGGCACAGGCGGGCTTCGGCACGTCGGTGCCGCGCGACCAGCTGCAGCCGGGCGACCTGGTCGCGTACTACTCCCCCGTGTCCCACATCGGGATGTACATCGGTGACGGCAAGATGGTGCACGCGCCGACCAGCGGCGACGTCGTCAAGATCTCGCCGCTGCTGAAGGAGTACGCGGGAGCGACGCGGCCGACGGCCTGAGTTCCACGCTTCGGGCAGGTGCCCCGTTCCGGGAAGTGTAGAAATCCCGGGACGGGGCATCTTTCGTCCATGGTCGACAACTACGACGCCGCCACGGTCTCGGCGGTCGGCAAGGTCACCGAAGCGCTCGAGACGATCGAGCGGGCGCGCGGGCACCTTTATTCGTTCCACCAGCTGACGGGCAGCGCGGACCTCGCGCTGGGCGAGGCGGTGGACGCGCTGGAGAAGGCGGGCCACGAGGAGTGGGCACGGCGGATCTCCGAGGAGCTGATCGGGCTCAACGTGCTCCCCGATCGGTGGACCTTCCAGATGGTCGAGGAGTACGACGACGGCTATTACAAGGCTTGTCGCGACCTCGAGCGCTCGCTGCTGGAGTCCCTGACCGGCGGGCGCCGCCACCTGTTCGAACAGCAGATGAAGGACGACCGCCGGACCCACGGGCGCGCGGGTCACGAGGCGGGGGCGCCGACCACGCCGCCCGACCGCTCGTGACCGGCGATTGTCGGACCCCTGCGCTAGAGTCGGATTCGAGCGAACAGATGTTCGATTGGAGACTGTTGTGACTGATCAGGTGGAGCCCAACCCGGAGAAGGACCCGAGCGAGTGGACTACCGGGGACGAGCCGATGACCGGGCCGCAGAAGTCGTATCTGCAGACGCTGGCCCAGGAGGCGGGGGAAGAGGTTCCGGAGGGGTTGACGAAGGCTGAGGCCTCGGCTCGGATCGATGAGCTGCAGCAGACCACTGGGCGGGGTAGCTGAAGGGGTCGCGGCGGGCTCGGGCTCATGCGGTGACACGCGCGCTGCTGTCGGCCGTCGTGGCGCTGCGATAGGCCGACCGGCCAGGGTGCCACAGCGGTAGCCGCAGGCTGCCTACGACGCGGCTGAGCCCATGTCTGTCGGCGGCCGCGGCCGCCTCACTGTGCCCCGCGCCACGGCTTGTCGGCGGTGCGAGCGGGTAGCCCTCTGTTCAGATGCCCGGACTCCCCCGAAGGAGGACATCCCGTGTACCTGACCGTGCTGCTCGTGGCCTTGGCCGGAGTTCTCGTGCTCGGCGCGACCGCCCTCCGAGAACTGCCGAAGCCCTATCCCCTCACCGCGAAGCGCACCCTCGTCGTGGCTTGGTTTGTCGCTGCCGCCGGCGTGGGCTGGTGGGCCGTTGCACCCGGGGCCGCGCCACTCGTCGTCACCGTGGTCGGACTCGGTTTTCTGGTCGCTGCCCTGAATCGTGGGCCGGAACGGACTTCCTACCCGGCCGCCACTCCCTATCAGCCGCCCCGGTGAAGGAGCAGCCGATGTCCCGACCGAACGAGCAGCCCGAGATCGCGCGGCCCGGCACGCCGGATCCCGAGCGGCCGGACGACAACCTTTACGAGCCAGGCGAAGGCACTCCGCCTGACAGTGCCGAAGAAGCCGACGGCGTCGGGCCGAAGGTCATCGGCGAACTCCGCGAGCGGCGCGAAAGCTGACTCAGGCTGCGGCAGGCAGCGTCGCGCCTGTCACGCGGAGCAGGAACTCGGCGTTGGAGCCCGTCTTGCGGAGCTGGTCGAGCAGCTGCTCGATCGCCTGGGGACCCTGCAGCGCGCGGCGGACCTCGCGCATCGCGGCCAGTTCACCCGGCGTCACCAGGAGTTCTTCGCGCCGGGTGCCGGACGCGGCGACGTCGACCGCCGGGAAGACGCGGCGCTCGGCCACCTTGCGGTCGAGCTTCAGCTCGGCGTTGCCCGTACTCTTCAACTCCTCGAAGAACACCGTGTCGGCCAGCGAACCGGTTTCCACCAGCGCCGACGCGACGATGGTGAGCGAACCGCCGCCTTCGAGATTGCGGGCCGCGCCGAGGATGCGCTTCATCGGCTGCAACGCGGCCGCGTCGACGCCGCCGGACAGCGTGCGGCCGGACGCCCGAGCCGAAAGGTTGTACGCGCGGCCGAGGCGGGTCAGCGAGTCGAGGAGCAGCACGACGTCTTCGCCGCGCTCCACCAGGCGTTTCGCGCGCTCGACGGCGAGTTCCGCCACCGCGACGTGTTCGGCCGGTGGACGGTCGAAAGTGGACGCGATCACCTCGCCGCGCACGGTCCGGCGCAGGTCGGTGACCTCCTCCGGGCGCTCGTCGGCGAGCAGCACCATCAGCCGGCATTCCGGGTGGTTGACCGAGATGCCGTGGCCGATCTCCCGCAGCACCGTGGTTTTCCCGGCCTTCGGCGGAGAAACGACGAGCGCGCGCTGGCCCTTGCCGAGCGGGGTGACGAGGTCGATGACGCGCGGCACCAGGCGCGTCGGCGTGGTTTCGAGGAGCAGCCGCTGGTCCGGATGCAGCGGGACCAGGTCGGTGAAGTCCGGGCGCGGCTCCGCCGGGTCGGCACCGTTGACGCTGGTGATTTCTTCGCCCGCGCCGGTGATTTCGTCGCCGGGACGCAGCTTGTGCTTGCGAACGACGGAAAGCGGGAGGGAGACGTCCTCCGGGGCCGGCCGGTATTCGGCGCGGACGAAGGGGGTTTTTCCTGACAGGTCAAGGATTCCGTGAAAAGACATGGGTGTTCTCCTGATGAAGGCTCGGCCCACGCAGACCGCGGAGCCGGGTAATGAGGAAGAAGGCCGAGCGGCCTGATCCGGGAGCTTCCTCCGGGCGGCCGAGGGGCCGACATCCGCGAGGAGCACCTTTACGTTAGCGCGACATCACGGAAAGCACAACGGGTAAGACTCCATCGCGGTGGGTAGCTCTTCAGAGAAACCCGAAGCACTGGGGAACCGCGACTGACGATGGGAGCGGAACGTGTATCGACATACTCGGGAAAGTGGCGTCGACATGGGTGAGAGCACCGACGGCGACCAAATCGGGACCACGCCACCGGCCCGCCACGGCGGCGGCGCCGTGGTCACCTCGACGTTCGAAGAACTGGCGCCCGCGCTGCCGAACGAGGTGGCGGACCTGCGCCGCAAGCTGACCCGCTGGCTGGGCGAACTTCCGCTCGACCCGGAGAGCACGCACGACATCACGCTGGCCACGTACGAGGCGCTGGCGAACGTAGCGGCCCACGCCTACCCGGACGGCCACGGCTGGGCCCGCCTCCAGGCGACCCGCACCGGCGACGCGGTGACGGTGATCGTGACGGACACGGGCTGCGGAATCCCGGCGACCCGCCCGCGTCAGTCCGGCCTGCGCACGTCGGGCGGCCGGGGTCTGGCGCTGATCGAGAAGGTGACGGACCAGACCGACATCGACACGAGCGGCGACGGGACGACGATCCGCATGACCTGGCGCCCGGCGGCTTTGCGGGACGAGAACGCGTCCTGATTCGAGGCCACTTCGGACTTGCTCGAACCGGCCCGGCGAAGAGATGCCTGCGTTGCAGGCGGAGAACCTTGCACGACGGCTTGCGCCGGGCGGCCGTCTGACCGCGGGAGTCACCTCGGCGCGCTTGCCGAGGTTCACTCCCCGAAGTGCCCTACCTCACACCCCCGGACCGACTCTCTAGGCTGCTCCAGCCAGCCGGACCAGCCGGTTCCGCGGGTACGAAACCAGTTCCCTCTCCTCGTCCGTGGTGAAGATCTCGACGGAGTCCTCCAGCAACTCCGCCGAGGTCACCTGCAGCTGCCACGCGGGCAGGCCCGGCGCCGGCTCGTGCCAGAACCACTGGCCCTTGGTCAGCTGGTCCGCCGGGACCGTCGCGTCGTCCGTGTTCATGCCATGAGGCTAGCCGTCACCACCGACAGTTTTCGCACTGCCTCAGCCGTGCGCGGCGCTGATCGTGATCGTCAGCACCTCGGGGTCGCCCGCGAAGACCGCGCCGCTGAAGTCCGGGCCCGGGCTCACGTCGTCGTACGGGAACGCGTACCCGCGGTTGTCCGGGAGTTTCGAGTGGACGATCCGCGCGTAGTGGTTGGTCACGTCGCCGCCGTAAAAGCGAGCCGGGTCCTCCCCCGTGGGCTGGTTCGGGTTGTCCAGCAACGTCGTCCGGTTCAGCGCCGCCGCCAGGCGGGGGACGATCGCCTTGCGCGCGTCGCTCGCGCCCTGAGCCAGCGCGAACGGGCCGCTGTCGCAGCTCCACACGTCCGCCGTCGCCGGCTTGGCGAACGACTCGGACCCGAACACCAGCTGATCGCCCGAGACGCGGCCCGTGAACGTGCCCAGACCGGGGTTCTGCGAGTCGACGACCAGGTCCGTGCCCGCGTACTTCTGCCACACCTGGTCGATGTAGGCGTCGAGATAGCCGCCGAACTGCTCGGCGTGGTGGTGCGGCGACAGCACCCGCAGGTTCCCGCCACCGCCCGTCTGCACCAGGCCCGCCCACTCGCCGCCCAGTCCTGTCAGCGACGACGCGATTTGGTCCAGCGCACCGGCCGGCAGGCCGTTGACCGTCGACGTGCCGGACCCGGACGTCGTCAGCGAGAGGCCCATCGGGATGCCCACGAAGTCGACGTAGCTGATGTTCGCGAACAGCTGCGTGTCGTTGAACGTGAACTCGCTGAACGACCAGTTCTTGCCGAAGTTCGCATCACCGGAGTTGAGGAAGCTCGGGTGCACCAGGTTCGGGCCCGGGTCGAGGAAGAAGTCCAGCTTCGCGTCCGTGACGACGTAGATGCGCGCGCCGCCCATCTTGGGCACCGACACCTGGGCCCCCGAAGCGATCGGGATGGCGCAGTCCTCCGGCAGCGGGGTCGTCGGCGCCGACGGCGAATCCGGGTAGTACGGCGTGCCGTCGGCGCGCAGCAGCACAAGGCGCCCGTCCGGCGTCGTGCCGGTGACGTAGGCGTACACGGTGCCGGAGCCCGAATTGTTCACCAGCTTGAGGCCGAACGTGTCCGGCGTCGCGGCGTAGGCGGACCGCGCGAGGGGCAGCGCGGTGGCCGTGGCGAGCGTCGCCGCCGTGAGGCTGAGGAACGAGCGACGGGAGATCATGGCGTCCTCCACGTTGAGGAGACGGCGGAGTCCATAGTGGACATCCGAGGGCGGTTCGCAGGAATTCGTTGTGGACGTCAACAAACTATGACTCCGGTTTCGTTACCTGGCAACCCTTCGAAAGAAGGTCCAGACCACCGTCCCATCCGGCCCGCGCGCTGCCCCGCCGCGGCGAATTCCAAACGGGACCCTCCCGGGATTGCCCCCGGGTACCGGGTGCCGGGTACTTCCGGGCACATCCCTTGACCCGGGCGCGCGCGAAGAGTGACAGTGGATGGCCTCGCAGGTCGTGGACGGCCACATGCCCCTCAGGAAGCGAGACCTCATGCGCACCGTCAAGCGGCTCACCGCCGTGCTCGCCACGTTGTCGTTCGTCCTGACCGCCGCTCCGGCGCACGCCGAAGCCGGGTGGACCACCGTGTTCCAGGACGACTTCGACGGCGCCGCCGGCACCGGCCTGAACGCCCAGGACTGGCTCTACGACACGGGAACAGGCTACCCCGGCGGCGCGGCGAACTGGGGTACCGGCGAACTCGAGACAGCGACGAACTCGACGGACAACGTCTACCACGACGGCGCCGGACACCTGGCGATCAAGCCGCTGCGCGACGCCGCCGGCCACTGGACGTCCGGCCGGATCGAAACCCAGCGGACCGACTTCGCCGCCCCTGAAGGCGGCCAGCTGGAGATCAGCGCGACGCTGAAGCAGCCCTCCCCCGCCAGCGGCCTCGGCTACTGGCCGGCGTTCTGGGCGATGGGCGCCGACGCCCGCCCGGTCGGCGCGACGAACTGGCCGAGCATCGGCGAGCTCGACATCATGGAAGACGTCAACGCCCTGAGCAAGCACTCCACCACCTTCCACTGTGGACAGTGGCAGGGCGAGTGCCACGACCCGGACGGCATCACCAGCGACCTGCAGGACTGCGCCGGCTGCCAGGACGGCTTCCACACCTACTCCGCCGTCGTGGACCGCCGCGACGCCGCGGCCGAGGAGCTGCGCTTCTCCCTCGACGGCACCCAGACGTTCTCGGTGAAGCAGAACCAGGTGTCCGATGCGACCTGGAAGGCCGCCGTGGACCACGGGTTCTTCGTCATCTTCGACGTCGCGATCGGCGGCTCCTACCCCAACAAGGTCTGCGGCTGCACCTCCCCGAGTGCGGACATCACGCCCGGCGCGGAGATGAGCATCGACTCGCTCTCGGTGAAGACCAGCGTGGGCTGACCCGTAGGCTGGGCGTCATGAAGCACGCCGTCATCGCGTCACCGATCGGACCGCTGACCCTGGTCGGCGACGGCGAGGCGCTGGCCGGGCTCTACTTCGACGGCCACCTCCGGACACCTCGCCTCACCGACCTCGGCCCCCGGGACGACGACGGCTTCGAGACGGCGAAGCAGCAGCTCGGCGAGTACTTCGCGGGCACGCGGCGCGAGTTCGACCTCGAGCTCGCGCCGCGCGGCTCGGCGTTCGAGAAGCAGGTCTGGGCGTTGCTCACGAAGATCCCGTACGGCGAAACCCGCACGTACGGGCAGCTGGCCGCCGAACTGGGCGACCCCGGCGCCGCGCAGGCGGTCGGGAACGCCAACGGCTGGAACCCCATCAGCGTCATCGTGCCCTGCCACCGCGTGGTCGGCACCAGCGGCGGCCTGACCGGGTACGCCGGCGGCCTCACCCGCAAGCGGTTCCTCCTCGGCCTGGAGGAACCGCCCGCGGACGAGGTCGGCCGGCTCTTCTAGCCCGCCGAGCAGGTCACGGTCGGTGCCGTCAGGTTCCCGCCGTGCTCGACGGTGAACCCGATGACGTTGCCGCTCCCGTTGGGCCGCGCGGTCAGCACGTACCCGGTGCTGTCCCACGTCCCGGTGTAGTTCCAGCTGCCGATGACCTTCTGGGGCGAGTGGAAGGTGATCGTGAGCACCCAGGTGTTCGACCCGGTCACCGTCACCTGCCCGTTGAAGCCGACGTTCCACTCCGCCGTCTTGGCGTAGGTCCCGGTGCAGCCGCCCGGCGGCGGGGTCGTGGTCGTGGTGGGCGTGGTCGGCGTGGTGGTCGGCGGCGTCGGAGTCGTGCCGCCGTTCAGCGCGTCGAGCACCGCGGTGTAGGCGGCCTTCTTCTGGCCGTTGCCGTCGAACAGCAGCGGCGTGGCGGACGCCCGCCACGAATCCGTGTCGCGGATGCCCCACACCGTCATCCCGGTGCAGCGCGCCACCGCGAGGCAGGCGTTCGTGACCGTGCGGTAGTTGTTCGCCTGCGCGGTGCCCGACCCTTCGACGTCCAGCTCGGTGATCTGCACGTCCACGCCGAGGTTCGCGAAGCTCTGCAGGGTGGTCTGGTAGTTCGACGGCACCGGGCTGTCGCTGTTGAAGTGCGACTGGAAGCCGACGCAGTCGATCGGCACGCCGCGGGACTTGAAGTCCTGGACCATGCGGTACACGGCCTGGGTCTTCGCCTGGTTCCAGTCGTCGGTGTTGTAGTCGTTGTAACAGAGCTTGGCGCCGGAGTCGGCCGCCCGCGCGGCGCGGAACGCCGCCTCGATCCAGTCGTCGCCGGTGCGCTGCAGGTTCGAGTCGCGCCGCGCACCCGAACTGCCGTCGGCGAAGGCCTCGTTGACGACGTCCCAGGCGTAGATCTTGCCCTGGTAGTGGCTCGCGACCTGGGTGACGTGGTTCAGCATCGCCGACCGCAGCGCCGAGCCCTCCATGCTTTGCATCCAGCCGGGCTGCTGCGAGTACCAGGCCAGCGTGTGCCCGCGCATCCGGGCGCCCTGGCTCGCCGCCTGGGCGACGATCCGGTCGGCGTTGCCGTACGAGAACTGGCCCTGCGAAGGCTCGGTGGCGTCCATCTTCAGCTCGTTCTCCGGCGTGATCATGGAGAACTCGCGGCTGAGGATGCCGGTGTAGACGCTGTCCGAGAGCTTGCTCGCCGAAACCGCGGTGCCGAAGTAGCGACCGGTCCCGCTCGCCGCGCTGCCCAGCGTGGTGCCGGCATCCGGCGAAGAAGGCGTGGTCGACGTCGAGCCGCTGTTCAGGCCGAGGAACGCGATCGCGTACGCCACCATCCCGTTCTGCGGCAGCGCGTGCCCGGCGCCCTGGACGCTGATCCCTTCGACCGGCGCCTGCGTGCCGGTGCTGCCGTAGCGCGTACGCGTCCAGCCGGACTGCGGCGCGTCACTCGACGACGGCGTCTGGCTCACCCCGCGCAGGTTCGTCCACTGCTTGATCTCTTCCCCGAAGTTCGGGTAGCGGAGGGTGTCGTCGGCGGTGCCGTGCCACAGCTGCATCCGCGGGTACGGGCCGCTGCGCCCGCCGCTCATCTGGCGGGCCTGGTCACCCCACTGCTGCGCGGTCTTGATGAGCTGACCGCCCGAGCACTGGCTGTTCCAGCTCGACCCGTCGGTGGTGGCGAAGCAGCCGGCGGGCACGCCCATGAACGCCGAGCCGGCGGCGAAGACGTCCGGGTACTCCGCGGCGAGGACGTTCGTCATCATCGCGCCGGAGGAGAAGCCGGTGACGAAGACGCGCGAGGAATCGACGTTGTAGTGCTGCTTGGCGTAGTCGACCATCGACAGGATGCCGACCGGGTCGCTGCCGCCGCCGCGGGTGAGGGCCTGCGGCGAGGAGACGTCGAAGCACTGCCCGCTGCGCGTGGCTTCCGGGAACACGATGACGTACCCGTACTGGTCGGCCGCGGTGACGTAGTCGCGCGCGTAGCCGTTGAAGACCGCCGAGGCCGAGCCCGTGCAGTAGTGGAGCGCGACCAGCAGCGCCGGCTTGGCGGCGACGTGATCCGGGACGTAGGCGTACATGTTGAGGTTGCTGGGGTTGGTGCCGAAGCCGGTCACCCGGGTGAGCGTGGCCGCCGATGCGGGCTGCGCCGTGATCACCAGCACGATGGCGGCGGCGATCGACAACACGGCGGCGAGGAGGGCGGTGAAGAGTCTTCGCACTCGACGAATCCTTTCGGGGAGCAGGGCGCAGCTGCGACGATCGTTCGTTCGCCACCCGGGACCGGTCAACGATTTTCGGAAAGTTTCGGACCGTTCGAACTGCCGGCAAGGCGTACTGCTGAAAGGATCCGGGGATGACCGAGCTCCTCCTGGGACCGCTGCTCCGGCACGTCGACGCCACCTCGGCGACGATCTGGGTCGAGACCGGCGCTCCGTGTGAAGTCCTTGTCGCGGAAGCGAAAGCGCGGACGTTCGAAGTCTCCGGGCACCACTACGCCCTCGTCGTGCTCACCGGGCTGGAACCCGGGCGCAGCACGCCGTACGAAGTGCGGCTCGACGGCGAGCTCGTCTGGCCCGAACCGGACAGCGAGCTGCCGCCGAGCCGGATCCGGACGCTGACGCCGGGTGACCCCCGGTTCCGGCTGGTCTTCGGGTCGTGCCGCAAGCCGCGGGAGCAGGACGCGCTCGGGCCGGACGCGCTCGCCGCCTACGCCCACCGGATGGCCGGGCTCGACGAAGCCGAGTGGCCCGAGTCGCTGCTGCTGCTCGGCGATCAGGTCTACGCCGACGAAACCACCGATGCGACGCAGGAGTGGCTCGCCGGCCGGCGCGACACGAGCGAGCCGCCCGGCAAGGAGGTCGCCGACTTCGAGGAGTACTGCCACCTGTACTTCGAGGCGTGGTGCGAACCGGCGGTCCGCTGGCTGCTGTCCACCGTGCCGACGTCGATGATCTTCGACGACCACGACGTCCGCGACGACTGGAACACCTCGCAGGCCTGGCGCGAGGAGATGACCCGCACGTCGTGGTGGCCGGAGCGGATCCGCGGCGCGCTCGTCTCGTACTGGGTCTACCAGCACCTGGGCAACCTCGGGCCGCACGAGCTGGCCGAAGACGACCTCTACCGCCGGGTGAGCACGTCCGGCACGGACAACGCGCAGCTGCTGCGCGAATTCGCCGACCAGGCCGACCGCGAGGCCGACGGCGCCAAGGGCACCCGCTGGTCCTACCGGCGCGACTTCGGCCCGGTCCGGCTGCTGGTCATCGACTCGCGCGCCGGGCGGATCCTCGAGGGCGGGCAGCGGTCGATGATCGGCGAGGCGGAGTTCCGCTGGATCGAGGAGCAGACCGACGGCGAGTTCGACCACCTGCTGATCGGGACGTCGCTGCCGTGGCTGATGCCCACCGCGCTGTCGGCCGCGCAGTCGGTCAACGAGCGCCTCTGCGCACGGCCCGGGCGCATCGGGCGGATGTCCGAGTGGTTCCGGCAGTTCGCCGACCTCGAGCACTGGCCGGCGTTCCGCGAGTCGTTCGACCGGCTGACCCGGCTGATCGCCCGGGTCGCGGATGAGGACAGGGCGTCGGTGAGCGTGCTCTCGGGCGACGTCCACCACGCTTATGTCGCGCGCGCCGACCTCCCGGGGGCGCCGGTCCACCAGCTCACCTGCTCGCCGGTGCACAACACCGTGCCCTGGTACATGAACCGCCTGTTCCGCGCCGGCTGGTCGCGGGGACTGACCCGGCTGAGCGACGCGCTGGCGCGCCGGGCCGGGGTCCCGCCCGCGCCGCTGACCTGGGGTTGCGTCTCGGGGCCGCACTTCGGGAACGCCGTGATGACCTTCGACGTCGACAGGCGGGAAGCCACCGCGACGCTGCTGCAACCGGAGCACGACGGCGAGCCGATCCGGCTCACGTGAGCCTGAAGGTGGGTGCGGCGCGGCCACCCTGCCCGGCTTGATCGGCGTTAGCCTCGGATCATGACCAGGGAGAACGTGCTCGGGGAGTTCCTCCGGGCCCGCCGCGAGCAGGTGGGCTCCGCGGAGCGGGGCCTGCCCGCGGGCGGCTCTCGCCGGGTCGCGGGGCTGCGCCGTGAAGAGGTCGCGGTGCTGGCCGGCGTCAGCACCGACTACTACGTCCGGCTCGAGCAGGGCCGGGAGCGGCACCCGTCGGCGCAGGTCCTCGACGCGCTGGCCCACGGGCTGGCCCTCGACGAGGACGCCACCGCCCACCTGCACCGGCTGGCTCAGCCGGCTCCGAGACGCCGTCGCGCGCGACGGCGGGAGCAGGTCAGCCCGAACCTCTCGCGGCTGATGGACGGCTGGCCGGACACGCCCGCGCTCGTGCTCGGCCGCTGCCTCGAGGTGCTCGCGCACAACACGCTGGGCGAGGCGCTGTTCGGCGGCCACACCCACAGCGATGACCTGGTCCGGCTGGTGTTCCTCGACCCGGACGCAAGCGAGTTCTACCCGGATTGGGAACGCGTCGCGGTGAACACCGTCGGCGGCCTGCGCGCAGCCGCGGGCATCGATCCGGACGATCCCCGGCTCATCGAGACGGTCGGCGAGCTGTCGGCGAAGAGCGCGGACTTCCGCCGGCTGTGGGCGCGGCACGACATCCGGCAGAAGACGCACGAGATCAAGCGGTTCCACCACCGGTTGGTCGGCGAACTCGTGCTGAGCTACGAGGCGCTGACCGTGAACAGCGCGCCCGGCCAGCAGCTGGTCGTCTACCAGGCCGAGCCCGGCAGCCCGTCGGAAGCCGGGCTCGCCCTCCTCGGCAGCCTCGCCGCCGGCTGAACAACCCTTTTCTGTCAATCCACAATGGACGGAGTACTTCGTCATGCCCGAAAAGATCGTCCTCATCACCGGCGCCAGCAGCGGCATCGGGCGCGCCACCGCGCTGCGGCTCGCCGCCGAAGGCCACCAGGTCGTGCTCGGCGCCCGGCGCGAAGACCGGCTGACCGCGCTGGCGAAGGAGATCCACGACGCCGGGGGCACCGCCGACGTGCACCGCCTCGACGTCACCGACCGCGCGGATGTCGCCGCCTTCGCCGACGCGGCCGTGGCAACGCACGGCCGGCTGGACGTGTTCGTCGCCAACGCCGGCGTGATGCCGTTGTCGCGCCTGGACTCCCTGCTCGTCGACGAGTGGGACCGGATGCTCGACGTCAACGTCCGCGGCCTGCTCCACGGGATCGCGGCCGCGCTGCCGCACTTCCGGCGCGCAGGCGCGGGGCACTTCGTGACGATCGCCTCCACCGGCGCGCACGAGGTCGTGCCGACGGCCGCGGTCTACTGCGCCACGAAGTACGCCGCCCGCGCGATCACCGAGGGACTGCGCCTGGAGGCCGATCCCGGCATCCGCGTCACGACCGTGTCGCCGGGCGTCGTCGAGTCCGAGCTGGCCGACACGATCACCGAACCCGCTGCGCGGGAAGCGATGCGCACCTACCGCGCGGTGACGCTCCCGCCGGACACCATCGCCGCGGCGATCTCCTACGCGATCGGGCAGCCGGAGGGCGTCGACGTCAACGAGCTCGTCGTCCGGCCGACCGCCCAGCGGTGACGGCTCAGCGTTCCAGCTCCGCGATCACCCGGGGGATCTCGGCGACCAGCTCCCGCGCCAGCAGGCCGGTGGCCCCGGTGTCCGGGATCAGCCGCTGCCCCGCCACGGCGTGGACGTGCGTCGCCCAGCAGGCGGCCTGGTCGAGATCCGCGCCGCGGGCGAGGAAGCCGCCGGTCAGGCCGGCCAGGACGTCGCCGCTGCCGGACGTCGCCAGCCCGATGTGGCCGCTGCCGTCCCGCCAGGTGCGCCCGCCCGGCTCGGCGACCACGCCGAAGAGCAGCACGACAGCGTCGTAGCGGCCGGCGATCCGGACCGCGGTCTCGAGGTCGTCGACGTCCTCTTCGGAGCAGTCGTCGAGGAACGCGGCTTCGGTCCGGTTCGGCGTCAGCACGAGCCGGCCGGCGAGGGGTTTCGCCAGTTCGGGAGCCCGGCTGAGCGCGCCGAGCGCGAACGCGTCGAGCACCACCCCGGCCTCCGGGGCGATGGCGGGGATCAAGTGCCGCAACAGGTCCTCGGTTTCCTCGGCGCCGGTGAGGCCGGGGCCGACCACGACGGTGCCGGCGCCGGGCAGCACGCCGGCCAGCCGGTCGACGGCGTCGCCGCCGATCGCGCCGGACTCCGTCTCCGGCAGTCCGTACACCGAGGACTCGGGTACGGACACCCCGAGCGCGCCCGCGTGTCGTTCGCTGACCGCGAGCTGCAGCGTGCCGGCCCCGGCGCGCAGGGCGGCGGTCCCGGACAACGCCGGCGCGCCCGGGACGGTCCGGGCGCCGCCGAGCACGAGCACCGTTCCGCGGTCTTCGGTGCCGATCCGCCTGTCCCGCAACAGGGCCGGGCTGATCGGCACCGGGTCAGGAGAGCTGTTCGGCAGCATCGTCGTCCGCCGTCGGCGGGGTGTCGGTGGCGTGCAGGTGGCCGACCTCCTGGGCCAGCACCATGGTGAACGCGCCGTCGCGGTCGCGGTCCCAGGCCGTCACCGAGCCGTTCGGGACCTCGGTGGCGTCGGCGGCGCGCAGCAGGTCGGGTTCGGGCAGTCCTTCGAGGAGGTAGCGCAGCGCGAAGACGGTCATCTCGTGCGCGGCCAGCAGCACGCGCTTGCCGGAGTGCTCGGCGCTCAGCTCGTTCAGCAGGGATCGCAGCCGCAGCACGACGTCCGCCCAGGACTCCCCGCCCGGCGGCCGGTAGTAGAACTTGCCCAGCCGCCGCTTGCGCCGCAGCTCGTCGGGCCACCGCTCGCGGACACCGTGCGAGGTCAGCAGGTCCAGCACGCCGAGCTCGCGGTCGCGCAGCCGTTCGTCCGGGACGATCGGCACGCCGTCGGGCGCGGCGAGGCGCGCGGTGTCCCAGGCCCGGCGGTAGGTCGAGGTGACCACGAGGTCCGGCGGGCCCTCGGCGAAGAGCTCACCCGCGGCCTTCGCCTGCTCCTCCCCCAGCTCGGTCAGCGGGACGTCGGCGTCGCGTTCGGCGACGTCGATCACGTCCGCCCCCGCCGACTCCGCCTCTTCCCGGGCCACGTTCCCCGTGCTCTGGCCGTGCCGCAGCACGGCCACCCACTCCAAGTCGACGCTCACGCGGGGCTGATTACCCCCGGGAACCCGCCGACGAAACCCGGGATGGTTACGCGCGCAAAGGACCGGCGGCTAGGGTCGTTCCATGTCGCGAAGTCTCGACGCCCACGACCGGCTGCAGCAGCTGGAAACGATCATCGGCGTGCCCGCCGAGCACCTCGGCCTGGCCGAGTTGCTGGCCGAGACCCTGCGGCGGCTGCGCGAGGTCATGGAGGTCGACACCGCGACCGTGCTGCGGTACCAGCCCAGCGGCCGTCAGCTGGTGGCCTTCGCGGCGGCCGGCATCGAGGAAGAGGTCCACCAGGGCGTGCGGGTGCCGGTCGGCAGCGGCTTCGCCGGCCGGGTGGCGCTGGAGCGCGCGCCCGTCGTCCTCGATCACATCGACGAAACCACCGTCGTGAACTCCCTGCTCTGGGAACGGGGCCTGCGCTCCATGCTCGGCGTGCCGATGGTCGCCGGGATGGACCTCGTCGGAGTGCTGCACGTCGGCTCCGTCGAGCGCCGGCAGTTCACCGAGGCCGAAGTCAGCACCATGCAGTTGCTCGCCGACCGCCTGGCCATGATGATCCAGGTCGAGGCGCTCGAGGAGAACCGCACCGCCACCATGGCGCTGCAGCGCAGTCTGCTGCCCAGCAGCCTGCCGGCCGTGCCTGGCCTCGCTTTCGGTGCCCGGTACGTGCCCGGCGCGGAAACCGGCCTGGGCGGCGATTGGTACGACCTGTTTGCCCTGCCGGGTGATCGGCTCGGCGTCGTGATGGGTGACGTCTCCGGGCACGGTCTCGAAGCCGCCGTGATCATGGGACGGCTGCGCAGCGCCCTGCGCGCCTACGCCCTCGACTGCGAGAGCCCCGACGAGGTGCTCGCCAAGCTCGACCGCAAGGCCAACCACTTCGAGCACGGCGCGATGGCGACCGTCGCCTACGGGATCATCGGACCGGACCGCGAGACCATCGCCCTCTCCCTCGCCGGGCACCTGCCGCCCGTGCAGGTCGAGCCGGACGGACCGGGCCGGCTGCTGGACGTGCCGCCGGATCCCCCGATCGGGTTGACCATCGGGCAGCCCCGGCGGCGCACGACGGTGCTCGACCTGACACCGGGCAGTGTGCTCGCCTTCTACACCGACGGCCTGGTCGAACGCCGTGACCGGCCGGTGGACGTGGGGATGCGGCAGCTCGCGGAAGCTGTGCGCGCCGGGGACCCCGACCGGGTGTGCGCGCAGGTGATGGCCGCGATGATCGGCAACCGGCCGGCCCAGGACGACGTCGCCCTGCTGGCCATCCGGCGCGAGGTCGTCCCGGCCGGCGGCTGAGGCGGCCGGGACGACGCGGTCAGGACTCGGCCAGCGCCGCTTCCCGGGTCGGGAACAACGAGAGACTTTCCTCGAGCCCGGTCAGCTGGATCGGGCGCAACGTCGCCCGCCCGGACGCGACGATCCGCACCGCGGTGCCGGGTCCGGCGTCGCGGTGGATGGTCAGCAACGCCGTCAGGCCGGGCGAGGCCAGGAACTCGACCTGGGTCAGGTCGACCACGAGCAGCCGCGGTGCCGCGGCCAGTGCCTCTTCGGCCGCCCGCACGAGCGCCGGCGCGGTGGTCGTGTCCACGTCCCCCGCGACCTCGACGACGGCCGCGTCTCCCTGCTCCGTTCGGGCGATCCGGAACTCGCCGAATGGCACAGCGGTGGCCGAGCCCTCAGTGTGGGTGTGCTCCGTCATCGTCTTCTTCTCCTCGCCTTCGGTGGCACCCCGGGACGTCCGGAGGGCGCACTGGATCACGAAGGCTGTCTGCTCAACCAGGATCAATCATGCCTGTCTTCACCGGAAGCCGCCGTGTCAGCAGCCCTTCCGTTTTGCGCGACACCCACGAACAGGCAGGATGAGCGCCATGGCCGACACCGAAGCGACCGGCAGCACCCTCGGTGACGCCGCGAGCTCAGCGGGCGCGGTGGCGCTGGAAGACCGGAACGGCACGGCGGTCCTCCGGGTCGACGGGGCCCTCGACCTCGCGCTGGCGCCGAAGCTGCGGCGGCTGGCCGAGCGCGCCGCTCGTCTGGAGCCCACCGTCCTCGTCATCGACCTGACCGGCGTCACGTTCCTGGCCTCGGCCGGGATGGCCGAGCTCGTGCGGGCGCACCGCGGGCGGACGGGGGCCGCGCCGCTGCGGGTGGTGGCCACCGGCCGGATCACCTTGCGGCCGCTGCAGCTGACCCGGCTGACCGACGAGCTGGCCATCTACCCGTCCCTGTCCGAGGCGCTGGCCATCGGATGACCGCTCCGGGGTTCGACGAGCTGCTCGGCGCCGTGCGCCGGGCGTTCGTCGACGGCACCGGAGCCCCGGCGGCCACCGCCGTGCGGCCCCTGGACCCCACCGAAGCGCGGCGGGTGCTCGGCGACCACGTCGCGGTCGCCGTGACCGACCGCGCGGTCCTGGCGGACCTGGTGCCGGGCCGCGAGGTCACCGGGGCGATCGCCGTCACCGGCGACGGACAGGACGCGCTGGTCTACACCTCCGGGGAGGTCGGCGGGACGCCGTCGGCGGTCGCCGCCGCCGTCGAAGCCGCGACCGCCCACCTGGCCGGCACCGTGCGGCGGCTGCGGGGCGAAGCCGCCGTGCTCGACGCGTTGCACTCCACCGGCCGCGAGCTGACCGCGCAGCTCGACATCGACCGGATCGTGCAGGACGCGACCGACGCGGCCACCCGGGCGACCGGCGCCGAGTTCGGCGCGTTCTTCTACAACCTGATTGACGAGCTCGGCGAGTCGTACACGCTGTACACGATCTCGGGTGTGCCGCGGGAAGCGTTCGAACGGTTCCCCATGCCGCGCAACACCGAGGTGTTCGCGCCGACTTTCGACGGCGACGGCACCGTCCGCAGCCCCGACATCACGCGGGACCCGCGGTTCGGCAAGAACGCGCCCCACCACGGGATGCCGGACGGGCACCTGCCCGTGTGCAGCTACCTGGCCGTTTCGGTGATCAGCCCGACGACCGGGGAAGTGCTGGGCGGGTTCTTCTTCGGCCACTCGCGGCCCGGCCGGTTCACCGCACGGCACGAGTACCTCGCCGAGGGTATCGCCGCCTACTCGGCCATCGCGCTGGACAACGCCCGCCTGTACGAGCGCGAGCGCAACCTCGCTTCGGAGCTCTCGCGCAGCATGCTGCCGGTCGCGCCCGCGACCCCCGGCCTCGACGTGGTCACGAGGTACCTGCCCGCGGCGACCGGGAGCAAGGTGGGCGGCGACTGGTTCGACGTCATCCGGCTCCCGTCCGGTTCGACGGCGTTCGTCATCGGCGACGTCGTCGGCCACGGCGTCACGGCCGCGACCGTGATGGGCCAGGTCCGGACCGCCATCCGCTGCTACGCGCTGCTCGAGCTGCCGCCGTCGGAGGTGCTGCGCAACGTCTCCGCGCTGACCGGCGGGCTGTTCGGCGAGAGTTTCGTCACCTGCTTCTACGCGGTCCACTCGCCCGGCGACGGCACGCTGACCTACGCCAACGCCGGCCACCTGCCGGCAATCCTGGTCCTCCCGGACGGCAAGCCGGAGGAAATCGGCGAGGCGCTGGCGCAGCCGCTGGGCGTCGGCTCCGAGTTCCCCCAGCGCAGCACCGGGTTCCCGCCCGGCACGGATCTGGTGCTCTACACCGACGGCTTGGTCGAAAGCCGCACGCGAGACCTCACCTTGGGTGTGGATTGGCTCCTGGCGGGCATCCCGGGCGTGCTGGCCGCTGCCGCCCCCGGCACGGCGTGGGACAAGCTCGTCGAGGAGCTGACCCACGGCCGGCACGACGACGACATCGCGCTGATCCACGTTCGTCACCGCGGAGAGGACGGAGCATGACCGACCCCCTCCCCCCGGGCGCGCCCGCGCCCCCGGCGACGTTCCACCGGCGCATGACCGCCGAGGCGGACCGGCTGCCGGAGCTGCGCGGAGCACTGGCGGACTGGTTGGGCACACTAGGCCTCAGTGAAGAACGCCAGGAGGACGTCGTCCTCGCGGGCTACGAAGCGATGGCCAACTCGGCCGAGCACGCCTACCGCAACGGCGACGCGGGCCAGATCGACGTCCGCGCCGAGGCGCAGCACGGGCGGCTGACGGTGACGGTCACCGACTACGGCACCTGGCGCGCCCCGGCCGCGACGAACGGGTTGCGCGGCCGCGGCCTGCTGCTCATCGACAGCCTCGCCGACCACAGCGCGCAGGTGCACCGCGAAGACGGCACGACGGTCACGATGACCTGGCTCTCCGGCGGCTGAGCAGCCCCGTCACTGGAGCTGTGGCCCCGCGCTCGCGTGTGCGGCGGCACCCGCCCGGTCCGGGTAGGCTCAGCCCGGGCCGCGTCAACCGGGAGTGTGATGAGCGTCGGCGAGGAATCCGGCCAGCGCGCCGTTTTCCCGGGCTCCAGCCAGATGGCGGCCCGGATGCGAGAGTTCGACTGGGCGTCGTCCCCGCTGGGTGAACCTGCGGACTGGCCTGCCAGCCTGACGACGGCCGTGCGGATCTGCCTCACCTCGCGCTTCCCCATGATCGTCTGGTGGGGCCCGGATCTGCGGTTCCTCTACAACGACGCGTACCTGCCGCTGCTCGGCACCAAGCACCCGGCGCTGGACAAGCCGGGTGCGAAGGTCTGGAGCGAGATCTGGCACATCATCGGCCCGATGCTCGAGAGTGTGATGACCACCGGCGAAGCGACGTGGTCGGAGGACCTGCTGCTGCCGATGAACCGGCACGGCTACTGGGAAGAGACCTACTGGACCTATTCCTACAGCCCGGTCCACGACGACGACGGCGCCGTGCGGGCCGTGTTCACCGCGGTCACCGACACGACCGAGCGCGTGATCGGCGAACGCCGGCTCGCCACGCTGCGCGAGCTCGGTGCCCAGGCCGGCATCGCCCGCACGGTCGGCGAGGCCTGCGAACTGGTCGCCGGCGTGCTCGGCCGGGCCGGCGCCGACGTCCCCGACTCCGCCATCCACGTCCGCGACGAGAACGGTGGGCTCGCCCTCGCGGCCGTGACCCCGGGCGGCGGGCGCGCGGACGGCTGGCCGCTGGAGGACGTGCTCGCCGACGGTACCCCGCGCACCGTGCCCGACCTGACGACGACGTTCGGTGAGCTGCCCTCGGGCGCGTGGTCCACGCCGCCCACCGAGGCGATGGTGCTGCCGCTGCCCGGCGCTCCCGGAACCGCGGCCACCGGCGTGATCGTGCTCGCGGCGAGCGCCGGGCGCGCGCTCGACGAGTCCTACCGGACGTTCCTCGGGCTGGTCGCCCAGCAGACCGCGGCGCTGGTCAACGGCGCGCTCGCCTACCAGGCGCAGCAGCAGCGCGCCGAGGAGCTGACCGCACTGGACGCGGCGAAGACCACCTTCTTCGCCAACATCAGCCACGAGTTCCGGACCCCGCTCACGCTGATCCTCGGTCCCGTCGCCGAGCTGGACAAGACGCTCGCCGAGGCGGACGAGCGCGTCCGCGAGGAGATCGCCGTCATCCACCGCAACGCGCTGCGGCTGGGCCGGCTGGTCAACAACCTGCTCGACTTCTCCCGGCTCGAGGCGGGCCGGATGGAGGCCCGCTTCGAGCCGGTGGACATCGCCGCGTTCACCGCGGAGCTGGCGAGCGTGTTCCGCGCCGCGGTCGAACGGGCCGGGCTGCGGTTCGACGTCGACTGCCCGCCGCTGAGCCGTCCGGTGCACGTCGACCGCGGAATGTGGGAGAAGGTGGTCCTCAACCTGCTGTCCAACGCGGTCAAGTACACCTTCGACGGCGAGATCCGGGTCCGCGCCGAGCTGGACGGCGAACACGCCGTGGTCACCGTGTCCGACACCGGGATCGGGATCGACGCCGCCGAGCTGCCCCGGCTGTTCGAGCGGTTCCACCGGATACCGTCGGTGCGGGCGCGCTCGAACGAGGGCAGCGGGATCGGCTTGGCGCTGGTGCGCGAGCTCGTCGGCATGCACCGTGGCACCGTCGCCGCCGAGAGCACCCTCGGCGTGGGCACGACGTTCCGGATCCGGCTGCCGCTGGGCACCGCGCACCTGCCTGCCGAACACCTCGCTCCGGAGCCCTCGGCGGGCGGGATCGCCGCGGAGACCGCCGAGCCGTACGTGCAGGAGGCCCTGCGCTGGCTGCCGGACGGCGAATCCGACGTCGCCCCCGATCCGGTCACGGGCGCCCGGGTGCTGGTCGCCGACGACAACGCCGACATGCGCGGCTACCTCGCCCGGCTGCTGCACGAGGACTACGCGGTGACCGCGGTGCGTGATGGCCTCGAGGCGCTCGACGCCGCGTCCGGCGAGCCCCCCGACCTGATCATCAGCGATGTCATGATGCCGCGGCTGGACGGCCTGGGCCTGCTCGCCGAGCTGCGGCGCGACCCGCGCACCTCGGCCGTGCCCGTGCTGCTGCTGTCCGCCCGCGCCGGACAGGAGGCCGCCGTCGACGGGCTGGCCGCCGGGGCCGACGACTACCTCGTGAAGCCGTTCTCCGCGCAGGAGCTGCTCGCCCGCGTCCGCACGACCATCCGGCTGGCCCGGCTGCGGACGCAGCATTCCCGGTGGCGCGCGGCGATGATCGATTCCCTGCAGGAGGGCTTCTTCGTCTGCGACGCCGACGGGCGGGTCGTGGAGATGAACGCCGCGTGCGCCGAGCTGCTCGGCTTCGGCCCCGGCGGACTGCCCTACGCGCCGCCGTTCCCCTGGGCACCGGGCCCGGATGACGACCCGATCGCCTTCCGGCAGGTCTCCGACGCGCAGGACCGGTCGCGCACCGAGCCGTCGGGCAGCTTCGTCCTGCCGCTGCGGCACCGGGACGGCCACCGGGTGTGGGCCGCGATCGCCTACAACGAGCTGCACGACGACGAGGGCCGCCGCCGGCTCGTCGGCACGATCCGCGACGTCACCGCGGAGCGCTACGCCGTGCAGCGGGAGAACGCGCTCGCCGCGATGAACCAGCGCCTCGCCGGGGTCAGCGGGGTGCCGGACGTGCTCCGCACCGCGCTCGACCTGCTGCGCGAGCTGTGGCAGGCCGAGCGGGTGCTCGCGGTGACCTGGCCGCACGACGGCGAGCCGGAGCTCGCGTCCACCGATCCGGGCGACCGGCTGTGGACGGGCCTCGCCGCGCCCTTGCGCGCGAAGCTCGCCGAGCTGCGCGCGCTCCCGGCCTTGCACGCGACACCGGCGGAGGGCGGGGCCGGCGCGACCCTGGACCACCCCGGCGGCCGATTGACGCTCTGGGTGGAGCCGGACCCGCGTCGTCCGCTCGGCACCGAGGACCGGACGCTGCTGGCGCTGCTGGCCGGGACGCTGGCGCACGCCTTGCGCCGCGCCCACCGCGACGACCGGCAGCGCGAGGTCGCCATCGCGCTGCAGCGCTCGATCCTCGGGCCGGTCCTGCTGCCCGAGGGCTTCGCAGTGCGCTACGAGCCGGCAAACCCGCCCCTGGAGGTCGGCGGCGACTGGTACGACGTCGTCCCCCTGAGCGGTGACCGGATCGGCATCGTCGTCGGCGACTGCGTCGGCCGGGGACTCGCCGCGGCCGCGGTGATGGGTCAGCTGCGCAGTGCCTGCCGCGCGCTGCTGCTGGAGGCCAACGGCCCGGCGCACACCCTGACCACGCTCGACCGCTTCGCCGACCGGCTGCCGGGTGCCCTGTGCACCACCGTCTTCTGCGGGGTCCTGGACCCCGCCACCGGCACGCTCACCTACAGCAGCGCCGGGCACCCGCCGGCCACGCTGGTGCACAGCGACGGCTCGGCGGAGTTCCTCGACGCGGGTGGCAGCGTGCCGCTCGCGGTCCGCGTCCCCGTCACGCGCCCCGAAGCCACGGCGGTCGTCCCGATCGGATCGCTGCTGATGCTCTACACCGACGGCCTCGTCGAGCGCCGCCGCGAATCGCTGGACGACGGCATCGACCGGGCCACCTCGGCCGCCCACGACGCGCGGGACGCCGACCTCGCCGACCTGGCGACCACGCTGATGGTCCGGCTCCGGCCGGCGGACGGGTACGAGGACGACGTGGCGCTGCTGCTCTACCGCCGGTCGGTGCCGCCGCTGGAGCTGGACTTCCCGGCGCAACCGGACAGCCTCGCCTCGACGCGCCACTGGCTGCGCGCGTGGCTGGGCACCGCTTCGCTCGGCGAAGACCTCGCGCAGGACGTGCTCGTCGCCACGGGCGAGGCCTGCGCGAACGCCGTCGAGCACGCCTATCCGGAAGGCCCGGGCGACGCGCACCTCTCGGCCCGCTTCACCGGTTCGCGCCTGGTCGTCACGGTGACCGACCGCGGCCACTGGAAGCGGCCGCCCCCGGACAACCACGTGCTGCGCGGCCGCGGGATGCCGATGATGGAGGCGCTGGCCGACGCGGTCGCGGTCCGGCACGACACGACCGGCACGACCGTCACGCTGGAATGGAGAACGGGTTCGTGACGACGGCACTCACGCTGGTCGCCTCCGCGGGCGACGACGGAGACCGGATCCTGGCCGTGACCGGCGAGGTCGACATGAGCAACGCGGCCGGGTTCGGCGCGGCCCTGGACCGCGAGCTCGCGGCCGGGTCGTCCCTGACCGTCGACCTGACCGGGGTGAGCTACGTCGACAGCGCGGGAGTCGCGGTCCTGTTCGACCGGGCCGCTTCCCACGACCTGCGCCTGACCGCGCCCCGCCTGCTCGACCGCGTCCTGCGCGTCTCCGGCCTCGCACAGGTGACGAAAGTGACGATCCGCTGAGTGGTTGGCCCTCCCGCGACGGGGTAAGCGGACCCCAGCGACGGTCGCCGGGTGGGTTGTGCTGCCGGCTGTCGCCAGGTGGCCCCGGCGCCCAACCCACGACGTTCAGCAGAGAGCGACGGGCCGGAGCCACCGCTCTCTTCCCTTGGCTCGCCGGGGCCGTGCCGTTCGCGAGTACTGTGCGCGCAGGAACCGGGACGGAGGTGAGCGCGATGGCCGGTGACCCGATCCCGTCCGAGTACTTCGACGAGCTGACCGCGGCGATGGCGGACCTCACGAGTGCCCTGGAGACCGAACCCTCCGAGGAAGAAATCCTCGACGCCGTCTGCGCCGAAGCCGTCAGGGCCATCCCCGGGGCCGACTTGGCCAGCATCACCGCGATCCGCGACGGCGAGCCGGAAACCGCCGCCTCCACCGACGAACGCGCGGTCGACATCGACCGCGTCCAGTACGCCGCGGGCGAGGGTCCGTGCCTGCGGGCGGCCGAGACGGGCGAGATCGTGCGGCTGCCGCTCGCCACGGCCGGCGCGCTGTGGCCCGAGTTCACTGAGCACGCCCTCAGCCTCGGCGTCGGCAGCTACCTCGCCGCGCCGCTGCGCGTGGACGGCACCCTCGCCGGGGCGCTCAACCTCTTCGGCTACGGCGACCACGGCTTCGCCGAGACCGACTCCCGGTTGCTGCGGCTGTACACCACGATCGTCTCGTTCGGGCTGCGCACCACGCGCCGCTACCACCGGGCCCGGCAGCGCGCCGCCGAGCTCGAGACGGCGATGAGTTCGCGCGCGGTGATCGAGCAGGCCAAGGGCATCCTCATGGCCGTACACGGGATCACCGCCGGCGAAGCCATGAAACGCCTGATCGCGGAATCGCAGCACAGCAACGTGAAGCTCCGCGACGTCGCGACCCGGTTCGTCGAGAGCCTGTCGCCCGGTTGACGTTCAGGCGGTCCGGCGGACCGGGAACGGCCAGGTCAGCGTGATCACCGTGCCGTCGTCGGTCGAGCGGAGGTCCAGGCCGTCGACCAGCGCCTGGATCAACCGCAGGCCGCGGCCGCCGTCGGTCCGCTCCGCGATCGTGGTCCAGCGTCCCTGGTCGGCGACGGTGATGATCAGGACGTCCTCGTCGATCCGCGCCCGGACGTCGATCAGCCCGGGCCGGCCGCGGTAAGCGTGGTCCAGCACGTTCGCCATCGCTTCCCAGCAGGCCAGGACGACGTCGTCGGCCTGCCGGCCCACCTCGTCACCGGCGCGTCTGCGCAGCCACGACACGAGGTGCCGCCGCAGGCTCGGCAGCGTTCGTGGCGAAATAGTGCCGCGGTACCGCCAGCCGTCCGCTCCGTGCTCTTCCACGTTCACCTCCCCGGGGGACTGTTCGTTTGCTACCCACCGGTTCGCTTTCTCAATCACGGGAAACGACTTTCCTGCTGCGTTCGGCTCTGGTGTGCCGCGGGCCGGCGTGATCGGATGTGCGGATGACTCGGTCGACGTCGTCCGTGGTGCTCTGCGCGGTGCTGGCCGCCGCCCTTCTCCCCGCGCCGGCAGCCGCTGCCGCCCCGGCTCCCGGGCCGGGTGCCCTCTCGCACTTCGGGCTCGCCCGCAAGGACTGCCTGGGCACCGCGCGGAACACGACGAGCAAGGCGTGGTTCACGGTGGCGGGCGGCGTGCTGTCCGACGTGTACGCGCCGGTGATCGACAACACGAACGTCGAGACGCTGCAGTTCGCCGTCACCGACGGCCGCACGTTCACCGACCTGCAGGCGCGGGACATGACCTACACCGTCCGCACCAGCGCGGGCGGGATGGCGTGCGAGATCACCTCGACCCCGCGCAGCGGCAAGTACCGGCTGGTCACCGACTACCTGACCGACCCGGCCCGGACCGGCGTCCTGATCCGCACGCGCCTGGACCCGCTGCGGGGGTCCGGGACCGACCTCAAGGTCTACGTGCGGTTCGACGCGAGCGTCAACGGCAACGGCGGAGGTGGCCCGGCGAACGGCGGCGGGGACACCGCGACCGTCGACGCGGCGACGAGCGCGCTGGTCAGCGCCGACCCGAACACGGTGTCGAGCGCGCCGGCCCGCGACTACGCCACCCCGCTGGCCGCCGCGCTGCGCGCCGACCGCCGGTTCCTCAGCACGTCCAGTGGTTTCGCCGGCACGGCCGGTGACGGACTGGCCCAGCTCGACCGCGACCACCGGCTCACCGACCGGACGCCGTCGGCGGTGAACGGCAACGTCGTGCAGACCGCGCAGCTGGACCTGCAGCCGCGTCGCCCGGCCACGCTGGCGCTGGGGTTCGGCTCGGACGCGCGCGCGGCGGTCCAGACCGCCGGCGCGAGCCTGCGGACGCCGTTCGACCAGAGCTACCGCGACTACGCGCGCGGCTGGCGCGACTACGACAATGGGCTGATTCCCTTGCACGGCAAGGACTCCGACGCGTACTACCAGTCGGCGAACGTGCTGAAAGCCAGTGAGGACAAGACGTTCCCCGGCGCGGTGGTCGCGTCGCTCGGCAGCCCGTGGGGCCAGGCGGTCTCCGCGGGTGACGCGCCCGGCGGCAAGCCCGTCTACTTCGGGTCCTACCGCGAGATCTTCGCCCGCGACCTGTACGAAAGCTTCTCGGGCCTGCTCGCGGCGGGGGACCGTGAGACCGCGCGAGCGAGCGTGCGGTGGTTGTTCAGCCGCCAGCAGCAGCCCGACGGCCGCTTCCCGCGCAACTCCATGCTCAACGGCAAGAAGGCGCCCGACTCCGGCGGTGACCAGCTCGACGAGAGCGCGTACCCGATCCTGATGGCGTTGCAGGCCGGGCTGGACCGCGACCACACGCTCTACACCGACCACATCCGCGCGGCCGCGGACTTCGTCGTCGCGCACGGCCCGGCGTTCGGCTCCGAGCGCTGGGAGGAACAGGGCGGCTACTCCCCCTCGACGATCGCCGCCGAGATCGCCGGGCTCGTCGCCGCCGGCGTGCTCGCCGACCGCAACGGCGACCCGGCGCGCGCCCGCGTCTACCGGGCGACCGCCGATCACTTCCAGCGCAGCGTCAAGGGCTGGACGGTCACTTCGACCGGACCGTACGGCGGCCGGTACTTCCTGCGCCTGACCAAGAACGGCGACCCGAACTCGGAGTGGATCTACAACCTCGGCAACGGCTCGGTCGACGCCGACCAGCGCGCGGTCGTCGACGCCGGGTTCCTCGAGCTGACCCGCCTCGGCGTGCTGCCCGCGAACGACCCGGACGTCACCGCGTCACTCGCCGTGGTGGACCGCGTGATCAAGCGGGACACGCCGACGGGCCCGGGCTGGTACCGCTACGGGACTTCCACGCCGGGCAGCGAGGACGGCTACGGCGACTGCTACGAACCCGACCCGACGAACTGCGCGCCGACCGGGGCGCCGTGGCCGGGGCCGAACACCGGGTCCGGCCACCTTTGGCCGGTGCTTGCGGGAGAACGCGGCGAACAGGCCGTGCAGACCGGCGACCGCGCCGGCGCGGCGGCGCTGCTGCGCGCCATGCGGGCCCAGACCGGCGGCACCGGGCTGATTCCCGAGCAGGCGTGGGAAAACCCGGCGGTGCCGGCGTCGCCCTACGGCTCGGACCCGCGCACGGCGTCGATCGGCTTCGCCCCCGGGCAGCCCGCCGGTTCGGTCGCGCCGCTGAGCTGGGCGCAGTCGCAGTCGGTGCGCCTGGCCCGGGCCCTGGACGACGGCCGGCTGCCCGAGCAGCCCGCCGACGTGCGCGCCCGGTACGTCACGCACGCCCCGCCCGCGGCGCTGGCGGTCACCCTCGACGCTCCCGCGTCGGTGTCCACGGCGACCGCGTCGGTCTCCGGCACCGCGCCCGCCGGCAGCCGGGTCGATCTCGCCGTGTCGGCCACCGACGCCGGGACGACTTCCGTGCTGTCCGTGCGGGCTTCGGCGGCGGGGACGTTCACCGCGACGGTGCCGACGCCGCTGGGCGCGAACGTCGTCACGGCGACCGCCACTTCCGGTTCCGGGACCGGCTACACGCAGAAGACGATCAGCTCGGACTTCGTCACCGGCACGGTCCTGCTCGACGCGACCGACCCCGACGGCGACGACAACGGGCCGGGCACTTACACCTATCCGACGGCGGGCGACTTCCACGCGGGCGCGTTCGACCTGCAGCGGTTCCAGGTCATCGACTCGGGCACGAACCTCGTGTTCCGCGCGCAGGTCCGCGACCTGTCCCCGACGTTCGGCTCGCCGCTGGGCGCGCAACTGCTGACGATCTACGCGCACGACCCGGCCGCGACGGCGACGTCGACCGCGGCGCCGTTCCCGAGCCGGGCGTACTCGATCGCGGCTTCGGATGCCTGGAGCCGGCGCATCGAGGTCCAGGGCTTCGCCGACCCGGCACTCGTCGACGCTTCGGGTGCTTCGCTGGCAACGCCGTCTGTGCAGGCTTCGCAGGCGACGCGATACATCACGGTCAGCGTGGCGAAGTCGGCGTTCGGGACACCGGGCGCGGGCTGGACGTTCGCGGTCGTGCTGACCGGGCAGGACGGCAACTCCGCCGACCAGGCACGGCCGTTCACGCCGACGGCGGGGCAGTACACGTTCGGCCTCTGCGCGGCAGGCGGTACCGCGCCGATCTGCACGGCGGACCCGGCGACGGCCCCGAAGGCGGTGGACGTGCTGACGCCGTCCGGAGTGGACCAGGCGATCGAGCTGGACCCGACGCGCGGGCCGGTCGCGGTGCGCGGCGTGCCCGTCGGGTGATCTGGCAGGGTTGACTCCGTGATCGACGACTTCGCGAAGCGGTACCTGCACGACGATCTGCGCGAGGCCCGCGAGGCGGTGCTGGAGAAGCTCGACGGGCTCGACGAGTACTCCGTGCGCCGCCCGCTGACCGCGACCGGAACCAACCTGCTCGGCCTGGTGAAGCACCTGGCGCTGTGGGAGACCAGGTACTTGGGCGAGGTGTTCGGTCGGCCGTTCCCCGAGCCGCTGCCCCGCTGGGACGACACCCAGACGCGCGGCCGTGACTTCTGGGCGACCTCGGAAGAAACTCGTGCGGAGATCGTGGACCGCTACCGCCGCGCCGCGGCGCACTCCGACGCGACGATCGACGCTCTCGCCGTCGACGCGCCCGGCCACGTGCCGTGGTGGCCGCGGCCGGATGTCCTGCTGTTCAACGTCATGGTGCACGTGCTCACCGAGACGAACAGGCACGCCGGGCACGCCGGGCACGCCGACATCCTGCGGGAACAGCTGGACGGGGCGACCAGCGCCCCATCCCGGGGCCGCGAGTTCTGGACGGAGCGGTACGCGGAAATCGAGCGGGCCGCTCAGGCCGCCGGTCGGTGAGGACGACGTTCAAGATCACTCAGGGTTGCTTTCGTGCGGGCAATCGCACTTCGGAGCTAACCTGATCGAGTCACGAACATCTCTTCTTGTGTACGCGAAGTACCGACACCGGAAGGGGTTCCCGCTCATGACCATTCGTCCGAGCGTCCGCCGCACCGTGACCGCTCTCGCCGTGACCGGAGCCGCCGCGACGGCCATCGTGTCCGCGGCCGGGACCGCGTCCGCCATGCCGACCGACTTCCGCTGCACCTCCTCGCAGGTCGACACGACGCTGGTCGCCGGGTCCCCGGGCGCGGGCCAGCGGTACGCGTCCGTCCAGTTCACCGCGAAGCCGGGCGAGTCCTGCACGCTGCAGGGCGCGCTGCCGGTCGTGTTGTCGGGGGCGCCCGGCGTGACGGTGACGCCGGACCCGGCCGCGGCCGACGCGCCGGCGGTCACCGTCGCCGACGGCGCGCCCGCGTCGATGCTGCTGCACTGGACCGGCATCGAGGCACCGGAGAACCAGGTCCGGCCGGTGAGCGTCACGGTGACCGCGCCGCAGACGACCACCCCGCGCGGCGACGTCAGCGACCCGGCGATCACGCTGCCGTGGAACCAGGGCCCGCTCGACGCCTCGGCCGAGGCGCACGGGCTGACCGTCGGCGCGGTGACCGCGGGCCCGGCGGAGCTGTAACTCGTACGCGGCGGCGGACGACACGCCGGCTGCCGCCGTGTCGTCCGCCCGATCACGCGAGCCGGCCCTTCCCTCACGTCGGTCTACTGTGGACTCCCTAATTCAGCTCGGCACGCCCGCGTTGAGCCGCGCCAGGATGCCGTGCGGGAACGGCAGCGAAGGCGCGCTCACCTCGGTCAGCCGGTCGAGCTGGGCGTCGGTCAACGCCAGCTCGAGCGCGCCCAGCGTTTCGGCGAGCTGCTCCGGTGACCGGGCGCCGATCAGCGGCGCGGGCATCGCCGGCCGGCGCGTCACCCAGTGCAGCGCCACCTGGGCCGGGGTCGCGCCCACCTCGGCCGCGACCTCGCGGACGGCGTCCAGCACGGCCCAGCGGCTTTCCGGCAGCGACCGGTAGGGCGCGCCGTCGGCGAGGCGGCCCTCGCCGGCGCCGTCGCGGGTGTACTTGCCGGACAGGAACCCGCCGCCGATCGCGCCCCACGGCTGGACCGCGATGCCGAACTCCCGCGCCAAGGGCACGTACTCGGCCTCGATCGCGCGCTCGACCAGGGAATACTCCAGCTGCAGGGCCGTCACCGGCGGGCCGCCGAGCATGGCGGCCTTCGTCGCGTACCAGGCCGGGACGTCGCTGAGCCCGACGGCGCGGACCTTCCCCGCGCGCACGAGGTCGCCGAACGCCGCCATGACCTCCTCGGCCGGGGTGAAGCCGTCCCAGATGTGCAGCCAGTAGAGATCGACGTGGTCCACGCGCAGCCGCCGCAGCGACGCTTCCAGCGACGCGACCATGTTCTTGCGGCCGTTGCTGCGCCGACGGGGGTCCGACCGGGGTTCGCCGCCGCTGAAGCCGGGCCCCGAGTACTTCGTGGCGAGGACGACGTCGTCGCGGTCGACGTCGCGCAGGAACTCGCCGACCAGCTCCTCGGAGCGGCCGGCGCTGTAGTTGTCCGCGGTGTCGACGAAGTTGCCGCCGCCTTCGACGTAGGCGCGGAAGATCTTGCGCGCGGTGTCGTCATCGGCGCAGAAGGAGCCGGTGCCGAAGGTCATCGCGCCGAGCGCCAGCGGGGAGACCCGCAGTCCGGAGCGGCCCAGCGCCCGGTAGTCGTCCAATCGTGTCATGTCCCCGATCGTGCAACCCGGAGCGTGGTCCGGGTCAAACCCGATCGAGGGCATTCGAGGGCAACATCGGGGAGAAAACGAGCCATCCTCCCGGTTAGCCCGAAATGAACTCCTGGGGTGCGCTAGCCTGGCCCGATCGTGGGGCCCGGGGGCCCCGTACCCCGGCGTGGCGAGGAGTCGAATTCGTGCAACCGAACCTGGGGCCAGGTGAAGACTTCGAGCTCCTGCTCGAACGGCAGGTCCGGGACATGCAGTCGAAGGCGGCGGCGCTGAGCGAAGCGCTTTCCGCCGCCGGCGCCACGGTCCGCTCCCGCGACGGGTCGGTCACCGTGACGCTCGCGCCGAACGGCGCGCTCACGAACCTCGAGCTCGGACTCCGGGCGTGCGAACTGGGCCCCGCCCGGCTGACCGCCGCCATCATGGGCACCGTCCGCGAAGCGCAGCGCCAGACCGCCCGCAGCGTCGCGGACTCCTTCACCACCATCAACGGCGACAGCGAATCGACCGACATGGTCCGATCGTTCCTGCCGCCGGACCCGCCGCCCGACGCCGACTTCGCGGCGCCGGAGAGCGCCGAGCCCGAGCGGACCCCGCCGCCGGCCGCTCCCCCGGCGCGTCCGCCCGCGCCGCCGGCGGCCGGGCCTGCCCCGCGTCGTCGTCCCCCGGCCGACGACCACGACGACGAATCGAACCCCTGGTGAGCGGCGGCGGCTTCAGGGTCGACTCGGAGCCCCTGACCACCTTCGGCAAGCACCTCGACGAGCTCCAGAGCAACCTGCAGAGCACCGCCGACCTGGTCGGCGGCATGACCTGCGACCCCGGCATGTTCGGCATCAACCCGGCGTGCCAGCTGATGGCGGCGGGCGCGAGCACGTGGACCGACAAGGCGCACCACCAGTTCGGCGACTACGCCAAGACCATCGGCGAGTTCTCCGACAAGGTCGCCGAGGCCGCGAAGCGTTACCAGTCGGGCGAAGAAGACGCCGTCGACTCGATCGTGAGGTTCGAATAGTGGGCGACGACTACCAGAGCAAGGACGTCAGCCTCCACGGCGGCGAACTCTTCAACAGCGACAACGCTTCGGCCGGCGCCGGGTTCTTCGAGGCCGCGATCGGCCTGGACAAGGCCGTCAAGGAAAACGACAAGGTCGCGATCGGCATCGGCGCGGCGGGCATGGCGCTGGAGACCATCGGTCTCGTGCTGGACCCGATCGGCAGCCTGCTCACCGCCGGGATCGGCTGGCTCATCGAGCACATCACGATCCTGCGGTGGCCGCTGGACATCCTGATGGGCGACCCCATCGGCATCAACGCGGCCGCCGAAGCGCTTTCCGCCGAGAAGAAGAAGCTGGAGCAGTGGTCGACGGACCACCAGTCGGCGATCGAAACGCTCATGAAGGACTGGTCCGGCAACGCCGCGGACCAGTTCAAGAAGGACATGGACGCGGTCACCGAGCAGCTGAACTCCCTCGGCGGCTACCTCGACCAGGCCGGCAAGAACATGAAGATCGCCGGCGGCATCGTCGGCGCCTTCCGCGGCATCTTCCGCGACCTGATCGCGATGCTGCTGGCGACGATCATCAAGGGCGCCCTGATCGCGGCGGCGCTGGCCCCGGTGACGTTCGGTGCGTCGATCGCGATCTTCGTCGGCACGACGATCGGCACGGTGGCCACGGCACTGGGCAAGATCGGCGCGAAGCTCGTCCAGCTGGGCCGGAAGCTGGGCGACCTGGTGCAGGCGCTGGCGAAGATGGGCAAGGCGGGCGACGAAATCGCCGGGGCGAAGCCGCCGGCGAGCAGCCTGACGCCGACCCCGACCCCCAAGCCGGACGCCACGCCGCTGCCGAAGCCGGAGCCCAAACCGGAGCCCAAGCCCGACACGACACCGTCCTCGGCGACGCCGGAGCCCAAGCCCGAGCCGAAACCGGACACCACGCCCGAGCCGAAGCCCGAGCCCAAACCGGAGCCCGCGCCGTCGTCGTCTTCGGCCACCCCGGAACCGAAGCCGGAGCCGAAGCCCGACACCACGCCCGAGCCGAAGCCGGACACCACACCGTCCTCGGCCACTCCCGAACCCAAGCCGGAAC
>NZ_JBFBAG010000016.1:0-137038 GCF_040682155.1 Amycolatopsis sp. NPDC051371 | reverse complement strand
TTCCCAAGCCCGACACCACGCCCGAGCCGAAGCCGGACACCACACCGTCCTCGGCCACTCCCGAACCCAAGCCGGAACCCAAGCCCGACACCACGCCCGAGCCGAAGCCGGACACCACACCGTCCTCGGCCACTCCCGAACCCAAGCCGGAACCCAAGCCCGACACCACGCCGGAGCCCAAGCCGGACACGACGCCCGAGCCCAAACCGGAACCCGCGCCATCCTCGGCCACGCCGGAACCGAAGCCCGAGCCCAAGCCCGACACCACGCCGGAGCCGAAGCCGGACTCCACACCGTCGTCGGCCACTCCGGATCCCAAGCCGCACAAGCCGTTCACCGACCAGATGACCGCCGTCATCAAGGACAAGCTGTCCAAGGTGGACGGTGTCACGCCGGAGATCATGCAGAAGTTCGACAAGATCAACAACTTCTCGGTCGAGCAGCTCGGCAAGGTCTTCGGCAAGGAAGGCGCCGAGAAGTTCGAGTCGGCCATCAAGATCATGACCGACCCGTGGTTCGGGAAGTCGGGCCTGGCCGGCAAGACCGTCGTCGACATGATCAAGGGCGTGCCCGCCAGCATCGGCAACGTCACCGGCGGGGACGACGACTAGTCACGGATCCGAAAGGATCACCGCCCGGGACGCGAGGTGCAGTGCCAGCCTCTCGTCCGGGCGGGACAGGTCCACCCCCAGCAGCTGCTCGATCCGCGTGATCCGGGCCGCCACGGTGTTGCGGTGCACGCCCAGCACCGTGGCGGTCTCGGCGATCGACGACTCCGCGTCGAGGTAGGCGGCGAGGGTCCGGACCAGGTCGCCGGGCACCGAGCGCAGCGGCGCGACCAGCGCCCGCGCCGCCGGTTCGAACGTGTCCGTGCGGGTCCACTCCAGCAGCAGCTGAGCCATGCCGAGCTGGTCGACGTGCAGGAAATGGCCCGTCTCGGGCCGGGTCGCGGCGAGGCGGGCCGCGTCGAGGGCCTCCGCGACGGTCGCCGCGAGCCCTTCCGGACGCGGGTGCGGCCGCCCCACCCCCATGTGCGCGCCCAGGCGCAGCGCCCGGTGCGCCGTCTGGAGCCGGGTCGCCAGGGAGCGCACCCGTTCCGCCGTGGGTTCGTGGTCGAAGGTGACCCAGCCGGTCCAGCCGTCGCCGTGCTCGACGACGACCGCCTCGACGTCCAGCGCCCGCATGACCTCCTGCGTGCGCGCCACCGTGTCGACCGCCGGTGGGACGCCGATGTGCAGCCCGACGTGCCAGCCGCCGAGCCGCCAGCCGGCGTCGGCGACGCGGCGGCGCAGGTCCGCGCCGGGCTCGGTGTCGAGGCGCAGGAGGTCGCCGAGCAACGCCGTGCGCGAGCGGGCGTCCCGTTCCAGCTCGAGGCGGTTGGCGAGCAGCCACCGCTGCAGCGCCCCGGCGGCCACGGCGAGCGCAGGCGGGACGACGTCGGCCCGCGCGGCCTCCGTCCCCCGCAGCTCGGCGGCCAGCCACATCGCCGGGCGCTGCAGCAGCACCGGGTGGGCCAGGAAGACGCCGCCGGCCACGTCGGTCCGCTGCGGCACGGCCTCGTCCAGCCGGACGCGCCCGGTCACTTCGCCGGCGAGCGGCGCACCACGGTCGTCGAGCACCCCGACCGGCGACCGCAGCAGCCGCCGCAACACGGCGACGACCTCCTCAGGCGGACGCAGCCGGTCGCCGAGGGCGCGGTGGGTGGCCAGCAGCAGGTCCGCCCGGTCGAGTTCGGGGGCGGCGAGCAGCAGCCGGGCCTCGACGAGCAGGTCCAGCGGCGGCGCACCGGTGGTCAGCAGTGGCACGGCCAGCCGGTCGGCGAGCAGGCGCGACGCGGTGATCGGTTCGGTCCCGGGCAGGAGTACGCCGGTGGCCCCGGCATCCGAGCACCGCCGCAGCAGGGCATCGATCTGCCAGTCGGTCCCGGCGACCGGCCGGGCGACGACGGTCAGTTCTCCGGCGGCGGGAAGGTGCGAAGCGTCCAAAGTGGCCTGAACCGTCGCGAGTGGACGGTCCAGCCCGGCCGAGCCGGCGAGCACCCGGACGTGCTCCGCCCAGCCGGGCAGCGCGAGCACCCGCCGCAGGCTCACGAGAGTCCCACCGAATCGATGCGGCGCACTGACCGCGGACTCACAACGACCCCGCCGCGCTCGATGCCGCACACGACGCAACGCCCCGCCCACGCCGAGCGCGTGACCCGCCGCCGGCTCACGACCGGCTCCGCCGGGCTCGAGGCACCCGCCGGGCAATGGCCGGCACAGGCCGGCCGCCCAACAAGCCGCCGACCCGGCCCGGTGCCCCACCCGGGCCGGCGTTGCCGCGCCGCCCGGCTGTCAGCTGCCGCCGGCTCACGCAAGCCCCGCCCGCTCGACATCGCACACCGCCGCCGGCTCCGGTCGGCTCCGCGCCCCTGGGCCACCCCCAGCGCCCCAATGTGGCCTTCGGTGCGTTCAACGCACCGAAGGGCCCCTTGGGTGCGTTCAACGCAACCAAGGCCACATTGGGGCGCTCGGAGGCTCGAGGATCGCGGGGTCATCACGCCCCCACCGGGTCGCAGTCGATGCCGTACGCGCGGGGCCGCACCACCGGGAGCCACCGGGGATCCGTCCAGAACGGCGCCGCCGCCAAGCGGACCACGTCCACCTCCACCCCCGCGCGGATCGCGTCGCACGACACCGGTACTCCCGTGCGGTGGTCCAGCACCGACAGCACGTCCGGCGTCGACGCCACCGGCGCCCCGTCGCGCAGCGCCAGCAGGTACTCGTTCTCCATCTCCAGCCGCAGCAACGCGCCGTCGCGGTGGTCGGCCAGCGTGACGCTGCCGCGTCCGAATCCCGGGCTGCCGTGCTGCCCCGGTCCGAGGTGCCGCGCCACCTCCAAGACCCGCCCACGAGCCAGCACCGAGCCCTCCAAAGCCGCTTCGAGCGCGTCTCGCGGCGGGCTCTCCCCCGCCGCGAGCACCCGGCGGCCCAGCTCCCAAGCGCCGCTCGTCGTCCCCGGC
This sequence comes from Amycolatopsis sp. NPDC051371, assembly GCF_040682155.1. Lineage (NCBI taxonomy): Bacteria > Bacillati > Actinomycetota > Actinomycetes > Pseudonocardiales > Pseudonocardiaceae > Amycolatopsis > Amycolatopsis sp. NPDC051371. The sequence continues at coordinate 134,037 of NZ_JBFBAG010000016.1, read as the reverse complement.
ACAGAGCACCCCGCCAGCTCGCCGGCCGGGATCGGGGCCAGCGCGAACGCCGCCCACCCGCCGGAGCCGGCCAGGAACGCCCGGGTCCCGCGTTCGATCACGACGTCGGACCCGGCCGCCAGCACCACGACCTGCCCGCCGGGCTCCGCCAACGCCGCCGGCGCGACCCCGCGGCCGGTCGCGGCGACCGAGAACTGGTCGAGCCGGGGCAGCCCGCGCCCGGACAGGTCGGCGTCGACGTACCCCAGCCCGAGTTGCTCGGCCACCACCAGCGGCAGCAGGCCGTTGAGGCCGCCGATCTCGATCGACATCAGCGCGTCGGCGCGCTCGCCGGTCCAGCGTTCGACGGCGGCCACCGCGGCCGCGAACTCCCCACCGCCCGGCAGCTTCTCGGTGAACGCCGCCGTCGCGCCGACGACGCCGATCGGCACCACCCGGGCCGACGGCGCCAGCTCGGCCACCGACGAAATCACGAGCGAGCGGCCGTCTTCGAGCAACCGGCGCAGCAGCACGGCGGCGGTGACCGTGTCCCCGCCGCCGCCGGACCCGAGCAGGGCCACCCCGCGTTCGAGGGCGGCCACGTCACCAGCGGTGATGCGCATGACTGACCACAGTAGACGAGCTCAACGCAGGGCGTAGCCACCGTCGGGGTAGAGCGTCGACCCGGTCGTGTAGGTGCTGCCGAACAGGTACAGCACGGCATCGGCCACTTCGGACTCCCGGCCGACGCGGTGCAGCAGCGTGTCCCGCGAGTACTGGGCGAAGCTCGACTCCCGCACCGCCGCGGGCCGCCCGGCCCAGAGGTTGCCGTCGATCGTCCCCGGCGCGACGACGTTCACCCGGACCGGCGCCAGCTCGACGGCGAGCCCGCGGCCGAGGCCTTCGACCGCCGCGTTGCAGGCGACGTACGCGGGTGCCGCGCCCGGCGGCCGGACGCTCGCCGCGCCGGACATCAGCACGATCGACGCGTCGGGCGCCAACCGAGGCACCGCGTGCTTGACGGCGTGGTACTGGCCCCAGAACTTCGTCACGAACGGGCTGGCCGCGTCCTCGTCGCTCAGCTCCCGTAGCGGCCCGACGGTGTAGGACGCGCCGGGCGTGAAGAGGTGGTCGATGCGGTCCACGGCGCCGAAGAACGTGGCCAGGGAGTCCTGGTCGGTGCTGTCGACGACCTCCCAGGTCCCGCTCACCTCCTTCGCCGCTGTCGACAGCTTCTCCGGCGTGCGCCCGCCGAGGTGCACCTTCGCCCCCTCGAGAGAAGCCCGCCGGGCGACCTCCAGCCCGATGCCCGACCCGCCGCCGATGATCACGACGTGCTTCCCGGCCAAGCTCACGCGATCTCCTCGACGGGGACGAAGGGGTGCGGCAGCCCGAACGCAGCCGGGCCGAACGTGTCCAGCGCCTCCGGCGTGCGCATCAGCGCCGGGGTCGAGATGCCGACGACCGTGACGCGCTGGCCGTACCGCAGCGTCTCGGTGGTGATCGGCTCGGCCGTCGAAGACTCCAGCACGCAGATCAGGTCGGGCACCACGCACCGCACGCAACCGTCCACAGTGGCCAGCAGGTTCTCGTTCTGGAACAGGATCTCCAGCTTGCTCGACCCGTCGAACGACACCGCCGCGGCACGCCCGCGCGCGAACCCTTCCTCGGTCCGGCGCTCCACATCGGACACCTTGCCGCGGAACAGCACCCGTAGGTGCTGGTACGGCGTCGAGCGCAACGCCGAGGCCAGCTCGGCGACCGGATCCTCGTTGCGCGAACGCGCTTCCCGGATCGTCCGGCCCACGGTCAGCGCCAGCGAAAGCGTTTGCGGCACGGCGGTCCGCTTCACGTCGGCGCCGCTCATCGCGTACTCGGCGATGTGCGCGACACCGCCGAGCCGGATGGTGACGCCGCGCGCCAGCCACTCCATCCGCCGGTTGTCGGCGCCGGTGTCGATCACCGTCGTCTCGCCGCGTTCACCGCCGATCGCCATCGGCGAGCCGGGCACGCCGTAGACGCCGAACGTCTCCATCTGCAGCTCGGGGAACGCCCGGCCCATGCCGTCGGCGTCCACCACCGGCAGCCCGAGCCGCGCGCCGACCACCAGCGGGATCATCGAGTTGATGCCCCCGCACTCGATCGGCATGGTCGCGTCGGCGGACCGGCCGAGGTGCTTCTCCAGCGTCCGCAGCGCCAGCACGGGCTCGGAGCCGTTGGGCAGCTTCTCGTGCACCACGGTCGGCGCGCCCATCTGCGCGGTCGGGATCACCAGCGCGTCGTCGTCCACTTCGGACGGGTCGAGCACGGTGATCGGCCCGTGTTCCCGGATGGCCTCGCGCACGAGCAGCCGGCCGACGTACGGGTCGCCGCCTCCGCCGGTGCCGAGCACCGCGGCGCCGCGGGCAAGGTCGGGCAGGTCGTCTTCGGTCAGGGTCCAGCTCACCCGGCGACTCCGATCGGGTCGATGTCGTAGCCGAAGTACCGCGGCCCGGCGAGCGCGATGCCCTCCGGCGTGTGCCAGCGCGGGTCGGCGGGCGCGGCGATGACCGTGACGCGCTGGCCGAACCGCAGGCCTTCGGTCGTGACGGCCTCCCCGGTTTCCCGTTCCAGCGTGCAGATCAGGTCCGGCACCGACGCCTCGACGACGCCGTCGCGCTCGGCCACCAGGTGCTCGTTCTGGAACCGCAGCACCAGCTCGGCGCCGGTGTCACCGTCCATCCCGGACAGCCGGGCCTCGCCGCGGGCGAAGCCGGTGACCGTCCGGCGGGCGACGTCGACGACCTTGCCGCTGAACAGCCGTCGTCCACCCAGCCGGTCGACGACCTTCGCGATCGGGTCGTCATGCGAAGCGCGCGCGGAACGCACCAGCGCGCCCAGCTCGGCGCACAGGCTGAGCGTGCCGGGCACCAGCGACTCCCGGGCCTGGGACCCGGACATCGCGTAGTTGCTGATCATCGCCGAGCAGCCCATGTCGATGGTCGCCGAGCGGGCCAGCCGCTCGGCCCAGCGGTTGTCCACTGTGTCCAGTACCCCGCGGTTTCCCTTCTCGTCCGCGATGGACATCGGGGTCGCGCGGATGCCGTACAAAGTCGGCAAAACCATTTGCAGCTCGGGGAACGCGCGCCCCATGCCGTCGGCGTCGACCAGCGGGAGGCCCAGCTGCGCGGCCGCGACGACCGGGATGAGCGAGTTGACGCCGCCGGCTTCGGCGCACGCGATGTGCGTCAGCTCCTTGCCGAGGTAGCCGGCGAGCGTGCGGGCCGCGAGCCCGACCTGCTCGGCCGAGGGCAGCTTCTCCACCATCACGGTCGGCGCGCCCATCATCGCCACGGGCAGCACGACGGCGTCGTCCGGTACCTCCGGCAGCGGCACCAGCGGCACCGTCCCATGCGTGCGCACCGCCGAGAGCGCCAGCAGCCGGCCGATGTACGGGTCTCCCCCGCCCCCGGTGCCGAGGATGGCGGCACCGCGGGCGATGTCGTGCAGGTCGTGCTCGGTGATCTCGCGCATCACGCCCCCAGCTGCAGGTCGCCGACGGCCTTGGCGCGGATGCGCGTGGCGTTGCCGGGCAGGTACGGGATGGGCACCTCGTCGAAGTCGACGATGCCGACCGACGCCGGCGACGCCCCGGCGGCGACCGCGCGGTCGATGGCCTCCTGCTTCGCCTCCTCGACGACGGCCTCGCGGCGGCCGGGCTCGATCACGTAGACGCGGTCGACCTCGCCGCCGATCTGCGCGATGGCCGCGCCGATCGCGTTGGCCACGGCGTAGTTCTCCGGCCGGTGCACCGCGCCGCACTCGGCCAGTTCGTCCGGCAGCAGCACCGAACCACCGCCGACCGCGACCACCGGCAACGGCTCGGCGGACGTCCGCATCCGTTCGACCACATCGGACACGTCGGCGGCGATCTTGTCCAGCGCCGCCCGGACCAGCCCCTTGTCCAAATGCGACACCAGGGACGCGTCCCCGATGTCGGCCCGGCCCGCCGCGACCGCGATGTCGGTCGCGGTGAGGGTGTCCCCGCCGAAGACGAGCGCCTTCGACGTCAGTTCGTAGCCGACCGAGTCCGGGCCCACGGTGACGTTCCCGCGCACCCGGCTGCCGCCGCCGATGCCGATCGACAACACGTCCGGCATCCGGAAGTTGGTCCGGATGCCGGCGACGCTGACATCGGTGGTTGCCTCGCGGGGAAAACCTTGCCGTAGGACGCCGACGTCCGAAGTCGTGCCGCCGACGTCGACCACCGCGCAGGTGTCCAAACCGGACAGCACGGCGGCGCCGCGCATCGAGTTCGTCGGTCCCGAAGCGAAGGTGGCCACCGGGTAGCGGCGGGCGAAGTCGACGTCCATCAGCGTGCCGTCGTTCTGGCTCAGGTACAGCGGCGCGGTGATGCCCGCGCCGGTGACCGACGCGGACAGCCCGTCGACGATGTGCGCGGCCAGCTCGCGCAGGGCCGCGTTGATCACCGTCGCGTTTTCCCGCTCCAGCAAGCCGATCCGGCCGATCTCGTGGGACAGCGAGATCGCGACGTCCGGCAGCTGCGCGCCGATGATCTCGGCCGCGCGGGTCTCGAACTCGGCGTTGACCGGGGAGAAGACCGAGGTGATGGCGACGCTGCGCACTCCGGCCTCCCCCATGTCGTCGGCGGCCTTGCGCAGCTCGCTCTCGTCGAGCTCCGCGATGTGCCGCCCGTCGAACTCGTGGCCACCGTGGACGAGGTAGCTGCGCCCCGACACCGCGTCGACGAGCCGCTGCGGCCAGTCGACCATCGGCGGCAGCGACGCCCCGGCCGGCAGGCTCAGCCGCACGGCCGCGGTCGGCGCGAGCCGGTGCGCTTCCACCAGGGCGTTGATGAAGTGCGTGGTGCCGATCATCACCGCCCGCACCGCCGCCGGGTCGAACGCGCGTTGCCGCTGCAGGCCGTCGATCGCGGCGACGATGCCCGAGGTGACGTCCGCGGTCGTGCTGGTCTTGACCGAGGCGAGCACCTGACGGCCGTCGAGCAGGACCGCGTCGGTGTTGGTGCCGCCGACGTCGATGCCGATGCGCACGAATGTTCTCCTTTGATCTCAGACGGCGGGAGCGGGCTCGGCGTCGGCGGTCCGGCTGCTGCCGATCCCCCGCACCAGGCCGAGCTTCCCGGCGACGACGTACAGGACGAAGGCCACGACGAGCGAGTTGATGCTCGGCAGGCCCCACTCGACGAACTCGCCGAAGAGCGCGGCAGCGACCCAGACGACGAGCGTCGCGGGCACCCACACGGGCGCGTCGTCGGGCACGGTGCCGCGAGCGCGGGCGGATTCCAGGTCACCGCGCCACTTCTTCACCACGAAGTACTCGGCGACCATGATCCCGGCGATCGGCGGGAACGCGACGCCCAGCACGGTGAGGAAGTCGGTGAACTTCGCCAGGATCCCGGCCGCGGCGAGCAGGCTGCCGGCCACGCCGAGCACGGCCGTGACGAGCCCGCGGTGGGCCTTGCGACCGGACACCGTGCCGATGAAGTTCACGACCCCCAGACCGGAGGAGTACAGGTTCCAGTCGTTGATCTTCATCGTGCCGGCGATGACGATCAGCAGCCCGATCCAGCCGACCGACGACGTCACGATGGTGGTGATCCCGGCGCTGCCGACGGCGTGCGCGAGCAGGACGCCGGACAGGCCGATGACGTACTCGCCGAGCGTGATCCCGACGAGCGTCTGCTTGACGACGTCGGCGGTGGTGCGGTTGAAGCGGGTCATGTCCGGGGTGATGACGGCGCCGACGATGAACCCGCCGGCCACCAGCGTGGTGCCCTGCAGCAGGCTCAGCGACGGTCCGGGCGGGGCCGAGGAGACGAGCGTGCCGAAGTCGTGGCGGGTCAGCTCGGAGATGACCGACCAGCCGACCAGGACGAGGAACGCCGGCACGGTCAGGTACGCCGTCCAGGCCATGGAGTGGAAGCCGCGCACCACGATCGCGGTGACGATCAGGCCGAACACGAGCGCCCAGCCCCACTCCGGCAGGCCGCCGATGAGCGCGACGAGGCCCTGTGCGGAAACCGCGGACTGGATGCCGAACCAGCCGATGAGGCTGATCCCGATGGCGAGCCCGATGAGCGCCGAGCCGCCGCGGCCGAAGCCGGTCCAGCGGGCGATCATGGACGTGGACAGACCTTCGCGGACGCCGATGACGCCGACGAGGATCGTGATGAGCTCCAGGATGACCGAGCCGAGGGTGAAGGCCAGGACCGCGGTCCAGAAGCTCATCCCGAAGCCGACGGTGGCTCCGAGCAGGAACTGGGACAGGGCGGACACCTGGCCGAACCGCTGGACGGCGACCGACCACCACGAATACCGGGCGTGGTCCGGCACTCTGGTGAGGGCATAGTCATCGACACCGACTGGTGAGGCCACGCCGACCTCCTAAGGGGACGGGGATTGGTTCCTCGCACCGTAAGCAGCGGTCCCGGCGGCGTCACCGTGCGATGTGCACAGTCCCAGCGTCAGAGCTGTGCACTCAGCCCAGCGGATCCACTCCGGTCAGCGTGACACTTTCCGCCCACAGGCGCCCGGCGGCCGCGTCGTCGGTCAGGTTCTTCCAGCGCTCTTCGAGGCGGGGGCGCCCGCGCAGGCCGAACACGCGCGGGCCCCACAGCTGCCCGCCGGTGACGTCCGGGCCGAGCACCGCGCGGACGGCGGGGCGTGCGCCGGCGTCCTTGCCCTGCAGGAGCGCGCGGGCGGGCAAGCCGCGCAGCCACTGGCCGGCGGTGCGGACGTGCACCGGCGGGCGTGACGGCGTCAGCGAGTCGAGTGCGCCGCCGGGGTGGGCCACCACGCTCAGCCGCTTCGAACCGGCCTCGCGCAGCCGCCTGTCGAGCTCGAAGGCGAAGAGCATCTGGGCCAGCTTCGACCGTTCGTAAGCGCGCTTCGGCTGGTAGTCGCGTTCGCTCTGGAGGTCGGCGAAGTCGAGGCTCGACGACTTCGCCGCGAAGCTGCCGGTGGTGACGATGCGCGCGTCCGGTGCCAGTCGCGGCATCAGCCGGGCGACCAGCGCGAAGTGACCGAGGTGGTTGGTGCCGAACATCAGCTCGTGGCCGGCCGCGGTCTCCCGTCGCGGTGGCGCGTCGAGCATGACCCCGGCGTTGCAGACGACGGCGTCGAGCTCGCCGGAGTCCACCCCTTCGAGTGAGGCCAGGTCGGCGAGGTCGAGCCGGACGTGCGTGACGTGCGCGCCGGACACCCGCGAGCGGATCGCCGTGGCCGCGATCGCGGCCTTCGCCGGGTCCCGGCTGCCGATCACCACCTCCGCGCCCGCCGAAGCCAGCTGCTCGGCGGCGAAATAGCCGATCCCGGCGTTGCCCCCGGTCACCAGCACCCGCATGGACGTCCCCTCCCCGTGTCAAGCTGTCCCGCATGGAGAACGCTACCGGCTACCGGCGGTCGGCCGGCTCGGCCCGCGGCGAGACACGACGCCGGGAACTGCTGGCGAGGATCACCGACGACGTCGCCGAGAACGGTCTCGTCGACTTCTCGCTGCGGCGCGCGGCGAGGTCGGCCGGCACCACGCACAAGGTGCTGCTCTACCACTTCGAAAGCGCCGAAGACCTGCTCCGCCAAGTGGTCTTTTCGTTGCGTGAGCGGCGGATCGGCAACGCGCTGACCGCGGTCGCCGCCTCGTCGTCGTCGCTGGCCGACCGGGTTCGCGCCGCCTGGGTGAGCCTGCGCGACGAGGAGTCGGAGCTGCGGCGGGTCCTCGACCAGGCGATGGGCCTGGCGATGTACGACCCCGGCCGGTACGCGGCGCTCGGGCGCGGCGCGTCCCAGCAGTACCTGCCGACCCTGCTGTCGTTCTGCCCGCCGGACTGGCCGGAGCAGCGGAAGTTCGAGGTCGCGTCGATGATCCTCGCGACGCTGCGAGGCTTCCTCGTGGACCTGCTGACCAGCCAAGACGGCGACGGCGCGGCCGCCGGGTTCGAGGCGCTGCTGCGGGCGGTCGAACGGGAGGAAGCGGCTTCCTGACGTCTCGACAGTTTGCGAACCACGTGGTTCACTTCGGGCATGCGGATCGAGCTGACTGCGGGAACCGTCGACTACACCGACACGGGCGGGCCGGGCCCGGTCGTCGTCTTCGTCCACGGCCTGCTGATGGACGGGACGCTGTGGGACGGCCCGGTCGCCGGGCTGACCGGCCACCGGTGCGTCGTCCCGACCCTGCCGCTGGGCGCACACCGGCACCCGATGCGCTCCGACGCCGATCTGTCGATGCCCGGGATCGCCGCCTTGCTGGCCGAATTCCTCGAGCGCCTCGACCTGCGGGACGTGACGCTCGTCGGCGTCGACACGGGTGGCGCGCTGGTGCAGCTGCTGATGGTGGCGGGCGAGTCCCGGGTGAGCCGCGTGGTGCTGGCCTCGTGCGACGCGTTCGACAACTTCCCGCCGGGACTCACCGGCAAGACGCTGTTCCTGACCGGGAAGCTGTCGCCGGGGTTGTTCGGGGTGTTCATGCAGCAGATGCGGCTGCGCGCGGTGCGCCGGCTGCCGATCGCGTTCGGGTGGCTGACGAAGCGCGGCGACGCGGTGTCCGCCCGCTGGATCCGGCCGTTGCTGAGCCAGGCGGGAATCCGTCGCGACACCGTCCGCGTCCTGCGCGCGGCGGCCGCGTCGCCGGGGATCCTGCTGGACGTCGCCGAGCGGCTGCCGTCGTTCGACCGGCCGGTGCTGCTGGTCTGGGCGCGCGAGGACCGCGTGATGCCGCCGGAGCACGGTGAACGGCTGGCGGCGTTGCTGCCGAAGGGAAAGCTCGTCGAGGTGGACGACAGTTACACGCTGATCCCGCTGGACCAGCCGGCCGAGTTCGCGCGGCTGGTCGGGGAGTTCACAGCCGGCTGAGGCCGTGGAGGATGCGTTCCATCAGTTCGAGGCTCGGCCGGTTACCCGACCCCCTCCGGGCGGTGTGCACGGCGACGATCCCCCGGTCCGCCAGATCGGACAGCAGGACCCGCGCCACCCCCAGTGGGATCCGCCGCCGCGCCGCGACCTCGGCGACCGACTGCGATGTCCGGAGCAGCGCGCAGATCTCCGACTCCTCGGTCGTGCTCCCGCGCACCACCGCCCGCCCCCGCTGGGTGATCGACACGAGCGTCTCGATCGGGAGGTCCCGGGTCGGGCGCGTTCGGCCATGGGTGCGGAAGTACGGGCGGACCATCCCCGCCCCGCCTTCTTCGAGCACGGACCCCCAGTGCACAGCCAGCTCCTCACGGCGATTAATCCTTGTCGGCGATTATTTGACCTAAAGATCGAGTAGGCCGCAATCGACCGAACAGAGCAACGCCGGAAAAAAAGCAGGTCAGCGGCCCGTCATCGGTGCGGTACTGCCCCGAAGGACTAGTTGTGTCCCGAGAATCGACGGTGATGTCGCGATTTTTCCCCCGGACAATCTCGCCAGGAGGAGCCGCCCGGCCCGCTCGCCGAGCTCGGGCACGGGCTGCGCGACGGTGCTCAGCTCGAGCAGGTCGGCGAGGTCGTGATTGTCGAACCCGAGCACCGAGACGTCCTCCGGTACCCGCAGCCCGGCCCGGCGCAGCGTCCGCAGCGCCCCGAACGCCATTTCGTCCGACGCGGCGAACACCGCGGTCGGCCGGCGGGGCAAGCCGAGGAGAGCGCCCATCGCGCGTTCCCCGCCCGCGACCGTGAACCCGCCGCCGGTCTCGAACCCGGCTTCCGGCTCGCGGCCGTCCTCGCGGCACAGCGCGTGGTAGACCTCGCGGTACGCCGCCAGCCGCCGCAGCGGGGTCGTGAACCCGAGCGGGATCGGGTCACTCTCGCCGATGAACGCGATCTCGCGGTGGCCCAGCTGGACGAGGTGGCGCATCGCGGTGACCGCGGCGCCGTGGTCGTCGATCCCGATGGAGTCCCCGCCGGGTTCTTCGGTGCCGATCGTGACGAGCGGGACGTCGAGACCCAGCAGCAGCTCGCGTTCGACCTCCGTGAGGGGCAGGGAAAGCACGAGCACCGCGTCGACCCGGCGGCGCAGCGGGAGACCGGCGAAGAACCGGCCGCGGCCCGGGTCGTCGCCGAGGTTGTAGAGCAGCAGGCTGATCCCGGCGTCGCGGAGCACCCGCTCGACGCCGGAGATGAGGCGTGAGAAGTACCAGCGGTCGACGTAGGGCACGATCACGCCGACCGTTCCCGTCCGGCCGGTGGCCAGGCTCGACGCGGCGGGCGAGATGGCGTACCCGAGCTCCGCGGCGGCCGCGACCACCCGCGTCCGCGTGCGGTCGGCGACGCCGGGCAGCCCGCGCAGGGCCCGCGACACGGTGGCCGCCGAGACGCCCGCCAGCCGCGCGACGTCGTCGAGCTTCTCCGGCATCTCCTGCCCCATTCGTTGCAAGCGCTTGCAACCATCCGAGTTTCTGCCATTGACACTGGCCTTGATCAAGGCTAATCATCGATGCAAGCGCTTGCAAGAGCGTGGCCCGTCCGGCAAGGAGGCCGCCATGCGCCAGCTCCTCTCCGCCACCGGCGCGGCCTTGATGGCCGCCACCGCGCTCAGCGCGTGTTCCTCGGCCGGCGGGCTGACGATCAACCTGTACATCTCGCCGGAGGACCACCTGCAGACGGTGGTCGACCGGTGCACGCAGGAGGCCGCGGGCCGCTACAAGATCGTCTACAACAAGCTGCCCCGCGGCGCGGACGGCCAGCGCGAGCAGATGGTCCGCCGGCTCGCCGCGGGCGACTCCTCGCTGGACGTGCTCGGCCTCGACGTCACGTGGGTCCCGGAGTTCGCCGAAGCGGGCTGGGCCGAGGAATGGACCGGCGCGAGCGCGGCGGCGGCCACGCAGGACGTGCTGCCCGGACCGCTGGCCACCGCCAAGTGGAACGGAAAGCTTTACGGCGCAACCAAGAACACCAACGTCCAGCTGCTCTGGTACGACGACCGGATCACCCCGTCGCCGCCGAAGACGTTCGACGAGCTCATGACGCAGGCGCAACAGCTGAAGGCCGCCGGAAAGCCGTACCAGGTCGTGTTCACCGGCGCGCAGTACGAAGGGCTGGTCGTCTTCTACAACACGCTGGTCGCCTCCGCGGGCGGGCACATCCTCTCCGACGACGGCAAGTCCGTGGTGATGGACGACGGCGCCGTGCGCGCGTTGGAGCTGCTGAAGAAGCTCACGACGGCGGGCATCACGGACCCGTCGCTGACGAACCAGAAGGAGGACGACATCCGTCAGGCGTTCCAGCGCGGCCAGGCGGCGACCGAGCTGAACTGGCCGTTCGTGTACGCCTCCTACGCCAAGGAAAAGCCGCAGGATCTGGCGCACTTCAAGTGGACGCGGTACCCCTCGGTGCAGCCAGGGCAGGCCAGCCGCGTCACGATCGGCGGGTTCAACCTGGCGGTCTCCACGTATTCGCAGCACAAGCCGGAGGCGTTCGAAGCGGCGCTGTGCCTGCGGAACGCGACTTCGCAGAAGTACCAGGCCCTGGTCGACGGCATCCCGCCGAGCATCGCGTCGATCTACCGCGACAACGCGCCCCTGGACCCGGCGAAACCGGCGGACCCCAAGGAAAATCCGACGATGGCGGACCAGTACCCGATGAAGGGCGACATCCAGGCGGCCCTGACGGACGCGGCGGTCCGCCCGCTCACCCCGGCGTACCAGAACCTGTCGACGGTGATCTCGAAGGTGCTCTCCCCACCGGCGGAGATCGACGTCCAGGCGACGGCGAGCGAACTGCGCGAACGCCTGACGGACGCGCTGAACTCGCGGGGCATCATCCCCTGACCGACCGGGCGGCGGGCCACCGCGGGCCGTATCGTGGACGGCATAGGCGAAACCGAGCGGGACCAGCAGACCGAGCGCGCCCGCGTCGCCGACGAACGCGACGACCGGGCCGACAAACGCGACAGCCAGGCGGACGACCGCGACCGCCGTGCCGACGAACGCGACGAACGTGCCGAACTCCGCGAAACCGTGGCGGACAAACGCGAAAAGCGAATCAAGTTCCACGAAGCCCGGTTCGAGTCGTCGCCAGGGATTCCCCCGAACTTCGAGGTCACCCTCGCGGAGATCGACCACGAATCCCTCGACGGAGCCGGCGCCGAGGTGGACCGGGCGAAGGCCCGCCTGGTCGCGTCGACGGCCCGATCGGAACGAGAGCAGGCGGAGATCGACCGCGAGGTCGCCCGGTCCCTGCGGACCGAACTACCGCCCGGCTGAGCCTTGCAGGTCAGAGGCGGATCGGCTTCTTGTTCATGAACTCCTCAATCCCCAGCGGCCCCAGCTCCCGCCCAATGCCCGACCGCTTGATCCCGCCGAACGGCAGATCCGCCTCGGACCCACCGGACTTGTTCAGGTAGACCATGCCCGCCTCGATGCGGCGGGCCACGCGCGTCGCCCGTTCGCGGTCTGTGCCGAACACGCTCGCGCCCAGGCCGAACGGCGTGTCGTTGGCCAGGGCGATCGCCTCGTCCTCCGTCTCCGCGCGGAACAGCAGCACCACCGGGCCGAAGATCTCCTCGTGGTACGCCGCCATCTCCGGGGTCACGTCGGTGAGGACCGTTGCCTCCAGGTACGCGCCCGGGCCGGGGACTCGGCGGCCGCCTGCGCGCAGGGTCGCGCCTTCGCGGATCGCCGTCTCGACCTGGGCCGCCACCTCGTCCGCCGCCGCGATCGAGGCCAGGGGCGGCAGCGTCGTCGCCGGGTCGGCCGGGTCGCCCGGCACGTAGTACTCCGCGACGCGCTTGGCCAGCCGGTCCACGAACTCGTCGTAGAGCTCGCCCAGCACGATCATCCGCTTGGGCGCGTTGCACGACTGGCCGCAGTTGCGCATCCGCGCGGTCGCGGTGACCTTGACCGTCTCGTCCAGGTCGTCGGTGTCCAGCACGATCAGCGGGTCGGACCCGCCCAGCTCCAGGACGCACTTCTTGAGGTTCCGCCCGGCTTCGGCCGCGACGGAGATGCCGGCCTGCTCGCTGCCGGTCAGCGAGACGCCGACCAGGCGCGGGTCGGCGAGCATCCACGGGACCTGCCGGCTCGAGGCGAACACGTTCACGTACGCGTCGTCGGGCACGCCGGCGTCCCGCAGCACGCTCTCGATGGCCGCCGCCGAGCGTGGGCAGATCGACGCGTGCTTGAGCAGGATCGTGTTGCCCAGCACCAGGTTCGGCGCGACGAACCGGGCGACCTGGTAGGCCGGGAAGTTCCACGGCATGACGCCGAGCAGTGCCCCGATCGGCTCCTTCGTCAGCACGGCTTCGCCGCCGCGGATCGGGAGGGGCTCGTCGGCCAGCAGGTCCGGGCCGCGGTCGCCGTAGTACCGGAAGATGTCGACGACGACGCCGACCTCGCCCCGGCCTTCGTTGATCCGCTTCCCCATCTCGAGGGTCATGATCGCGGCCAGCTCGTCGGCCCGTTCGGCGAACAGGTCCGCCGCGCGCAGCACGATCTCGGCCCGCTCGGCGACCGGCCGGGCGCGCCAGGCCGCGAACCCGCCGTGGACGCGGCCGATCGCGGCGCGGACCTCGTCGTCGGTCGAGTTCGGGATCTCCTCCACGAGTTCACCGGTGGCGGGGTTGGTGACGGAATACATGGCGGTCTCCTCTGCCCAGGCAGCCAACTGAGCCTACTGCATACTGTATACACCATGGGATCACCAATCGACACCCGCGCGGCGGTACCCGTCGGCGCGTGATCGACTATCGTTTCCCCATGACGCTGGAGATCACCGGCGGATCCTCTTTCTCCGCCCTGGCAAGGGAAACCGGTCAATGGACCCGTCGCTACGCAGGTGGCGCGGTCACGTTCGGCTGCCCCGGGCGCACGTACGAACGCGCCCCGCGGGTATGGGGCGGCCGCGGTCTCGGTCTGCCCGAAGACGAGCTCCCGGCCCTCGCCGGGCAGCTCAAGCGCGTGATGAAGCACGAGGCGTACTGGCTGGCGCGAGCCGAGTGCCAGGACCGCCGGGCGGGCGACGCCACGCGCTGGTCAGCAGGCCGTTATGACGACGAAGACGGCTTCGTTTACTTCGCAGGCCCGTGTACGCATGGTGACCCGTGGCCGGGATACCGGCCCACGGAAGAATTCACGATCACGCTTCCGCACGTCCGGGGATTGCGGATCCGGGTGGCCGCCTACCTGGCCGCCGGATGACAGGAAAGAGTCGTTCATGTCGTCCGGCGAGGTGAACGAGTCGTTCACGGCATCGGCGCGCCGGGCTTTCCGCGCCGGGGCCGTCGCGGCGATAGTCAGCGGTATACCGTCGACCGCCCACGCTCTCCTCACCGGCCGTGACCTGCTCGCCGCGACCCGCGCCGCCGGCACCCTGCTCCCCGGCCTGCGCGACCGGCCCAGCGTCGCCGCCGGACTGATCGCGCACGTCGTCGTCTCGGCCGCCTGGACCGGCGTCCTCGCCGCGATCGCCCGCCGCCACCGCCTCGGACTGCTCCGGGGCGCGGCGGCCGGGCTCGTGATCGCGGCACTGGACCTGGGCGTAGCCGGCCGGGCCTACCCGGCCGTGCGGGCGCTTCCCCGCGCCCCGCAGGTCCTGGACCACCTGGTGTTCGGCGCCGTCACCGGCGCGCTCCTCGACCGTCCACAGGGGACGGATCAGGGCACGACCTGGACGACGTCACCCGGGTGCAGCGAGTTGTAGAACGTCACCGCGGCCGCGTGCGAAAGGTGCACGCACCCGTGGGACTTCACCTTCAGGCTGCCCTGGTGGAACGCCACGCCGGTGGTCGTGAAGAACACCGAGTACGGCATCGGCCCGTTGTACTGCTTGCTGTAGTGGTCGATGTCCTTGTACTGCACGTGGAACATCCCGACCGGCGTCGGGTACTTCGCGAGCCCGACGGTGATCGGGACGCCGCCGTAGGTGACGTTCCCGGCGCCGTCCGTCAGCCACGCCGTATTCGAACTGCGCTGGACGCAGGCCTTCGCTTCGGCACTGCACGGCGTCGACGCCGCTTCGGCCGTTCCCGCGAAAGCCAAGGTCCCCGCCATCGCGGCGACCCCGCCCAGTAGTGCGATCATCCTCCGGTTCATCGCGTGCCTCCCGTCGTCGTTCGGCTACGCGGTGTAGGATGCCCAGTTCTCGGATCTTCGAATCAGCGAAGATCAGTTCCGCGGCTGGGACAGCCCGAGGAACTCGTTCTGTTCGCGGTCGTAGCGCTGGGTCAGCCCGTTGCCGTAGCGGTCCCACCAGTTCGCCGTGTGACCGCCTTGGCGCGTGGTCGTGTCGCCGTAGATCTGCCGGTCGTACTCGATGCGCGCGTCGTGAAACTCCTGCTGGAACTGCTCGGGCGTGAGGCCCTGCGCGTGCTGGACCGCCGCGTCGCTGATCGTGCCCGAGCTCCGGACGATGTCGTCGCCCGCCATGTGGTTGAGGATCGCGCGCACGCCGCCGGCCCCGCGCATGTGCGCGCCGGACATGACCGCGGCCTGCGTGCCGGGATCGGTGAAGTTGAGCGCGCCCGCGGTGCGCGCGTTCGCGGTCATCAGGTCCGAGACGACGGCGCGTTCCTCCGCGCTGCCGATGCCGTACTGCTCGCGCGCGGCGATGATCCGGTCGTAGCCGTTGTGCATGTTCTGCCGGAAGCCGTACGCCTCCGGCACGCCGCCCTGCTCCCCCGTCGCGCCTTCGGAGCGCATGATCGAGTCGACGACCCGTGCGTCGAGCTGCGGCGGTGCCGCCGCGGCCGCCGCTCCCCCGCCGCCCTGGGCCGCGTTCCGGCCACCGCCATAGGCTTGCGCGACGTCGGTGTCGGCCGCGTTGTAGCCGTTCGCGGCCGTCTGGACGTTCTGGTTGACGTTCGTGATCAGGCTCAGGAACTTCTGCAGCGCGCTGCCCAGCGAAGAGTGCAACGCCGAGTTCGCGGCGGCGACCCCGCTGCCGATGCCGGCGAACGACATCGCGTCCAGCACCAGGCCTTCCAGGTCGCGGGTGGTCGACAGGAAGGACGACCCGACTTCTTCGACCGCCCTGGCGACCGTCCCCATTTCGGTGGTTTCGGCGCGGTAGGCCCCGGCACTCATGGTCTGCTCCCTCCGGATTCCGGCTCTGCGCGTCGAGAATTCCGCACCGGACGATCCCGGCACACGGCCGAATTACCCACTGCGGTACCGGTGGGAGTGCCCACTCCGACGCTAAAGTCGGGGCATGGAGAAACCCCAGGACGACCCGAACGTCGTCGAAGGCGAGATCGTCGACGAGACACCGACCGCCGCGCTGGCGATCCCCTCGCCGCCGCTCCCGGACCCGGACTACAGCGAGGGCGGCGTGCCCAGCTTCGACTTCGTCCGCGACAAGATCGAGAACCGCTACACGACGTCGCTGGGGGCCCAGGACGTCGCCGGGCTGGGTACGGAGAACACCACCGAAGCGCTCGACAAGAAGATCGCCGACCGCGACCAGGCCGCCCAGGACCGGCTGGCCGCGATCCGCCGCTCGATGCGCGGCGAGTAGCTCAGCCGAAGATGGCCACGGGATCGCCGGTGTACCAAGCGTTTTCGATCCGCACCCGGCGCATGACCCAGCGGTCGCCGTCGCGGACCAGCGCGACGTCGTAGCGGTTCTTCAGCAGCGCGTGCCTGCCGTGGTCGTCGCTCAGCAGGTGCTGGGCCTCGACCAGGGCCGTCAGCCGCGCGGTGTCGCCGTCCACCGTGACGCGCGGGTTGGTCACTTGGTGCGTCGTGTCGACGCGGCCCTCGAACAGCGCGAGGATCGTGTCGACGATCGCGTCCCGGCCCGTCATCAGCGGCGGCTCCGCACCCCAGCGCGCGGCCGCCGGCCGGAAGTCCAGCTCCGCGTCGGCGGCGAACGACGACGCGAACAGCGCGCGGTCCTTGAGGTCCTGGCCGAGGCCGAAGCGGTACAGGGCGTCGACGATCTCGATGTGGTCGTTCATGCTTCCAGCGTCGCCACACCCGCGACGCCGATCAACGCGCTTCTGTGCCACGATCGTGAAGCAGGAGTGAATGATGGGGGCCGGGAATGGCGGAGACGCGCGAGGTCGAGTCGTTCCTGGCGCTGGCCGAAGAGCTGCACTTCGGCCGCACCGCGGACCGGCTGCGCGTCTCGACCGCCCAGGTCAGCCAGACGATCCGGAAGCTGGAACGGCGGATCGGCGCGCCGCTGTTCACCCGGACCAGCCGCCGCGTCGAGCTGACGCCGGTCGGGCGGCAGCTCCTCGCCGACCTCGGGCCGGCGTGGTCGGCGGTCGGCGCGGCCCTGGACCGGGCGGTCGAGGCCGGCCGCGGGGTCACCGGCACGCTGTGCGTCGCGTTCGGCGACGCCGCGGGCGGGCAGCTGCTGGCCGGGGTGGCCGAGCTGTTCCGGCGGCGGGCGCCCGGCTGCGAGGTCGAGTTCCGCGAGGTGCGCCCGGCCGAGGTCCTGCCGTGGCTGCGCGAGGGCGAGGTCGACGTCGTGCTGGCCGGGCTCCCGCTCGACGGCCCCGACCTGGTCACCGGCCCGGTATTGGTGCGGGAGAAGCGCTTCCTCGCCATGGCGGCGGGCCATCCGTTCGCGCGGCGGGACGCGGTACCGGTCGCGGACCTGGCGCGGGTCACGGTGCTGCGCTGCGCGCTGCCCGACCCGTGGCTGGACGACCACGCGCCCGGTGCGATTTCGCGGCCGCGCGCCGGGCTGCAGGAGCTGCTCACGCTGGCCGGCGCGGGTGAGGGCGTGCTGCCGGTCGGCGCCCACATCCGGCGCTACTACCCGCGGCCGGACGTCGCGTACGTCCCGCTCGACGGCGCGCCCCGGCTCGAGTGGGGCCTCGTCTGGCGGGACGGTTCCGCGACGGCCCGGGTGCGCGCCTTCGCCGAAGCCGCGGCCGACCTGGTCCGCGAACCGGCCTGACGAGCGACGGCGGATGGTCTGAAGGGATCTTTCCTCGCGTCACATGCGATGAAGGTGGCCTTCAGCCCGGCAGCCACCGCATTTCCACCGGCTGGCACGCGGCGATCGCCGTCAGCCGGTTCGGGAACACCCGTACCAGGCCGGCGAGCCCCGTCAGCCGCACCACCCGGTCGGCCACGCTCCCGGGCGTGACGATCAAGCAGCCGGCTATGCCGCGGTCCCGGCAGCTCTCGACCGCCTCGAGCAGCCCGTGGGCCCCGCGCGCCGACAGGAACTCCAGCGCCGTCAGGTCGAGCACCAGCAGGTGCGGCCCCGGCAGTTCGCAGATGGCGGCTTCGATCAGCGTCGTCCACCGCACCACGGTGCCGATGTCCAGCTCGCCGCGGATTTCGACGACCAGCACACCGCTGGTCCGCTCCGAGACGGTTTCTTTCCGGTCGCGCATCGCGCGCCTCCCCAGGACCGGATCGGGGCCGGCCCAGGCCCATCGTCCCACCGCGGCGCCGCCTTGGCCGCGCGGATGGCGAACGCCGCGCGGACGGCTCAACCGCCGCGGCCGTCCGGCTCAACGTCCACTGTGGACGCTCAACCGCGCCAGCCACTCCCGCAACAACGTCACCTCGGCGGCCGTCAGGTCTCCCGGCGCCGTCTCCGGCAGCTGGGCGGCGAGCGTCGTCGCCGTCACCGCGACGTCGTCGGGCTCCGGCGGTGCCCCGGCCAGCACGCCGGCGAGCACGCTTTCCCGCACGCGGACGGAAAACCCGGGATCCGGGTAGAGCTCCGGCCGGGTGATCATCGACAGCGCGACACCGGCGTTGGCCGCCATGACCATCTGCGCGGCGAGCGGCGGCGGCAGCTTCAGCCGTCCGGCGGCCGCGCACCGCTCCAGGACCGCGAGCAGCAGGCTGTGCGCCTCGGCGGCCGCCCCCGGCGGGGTCGACAGGCCCGAGTACATCAGGCGGTAGTGGTTGGGGTTGTCGAGCGCGAAGGCGACGTGGTTGTCCCAGCCGTCGCGCAGGTCGCGCACCGGGTCGCCGGACGGCTTCGCGGCCCGCTTGCCGGCGAGGTACTTCTCGAACCCGCGGTCGACGACGGCGGCGAGCAGGCCCTCCTTGTCACCGAACTGGCGGTAGAGCGCCGGCGCGCCGACACCGGCGGCCTCGCAGACCGCCCGCGTGGAGAAGTCGGCCTCGGCCGAATGCGCCAGCAGGTCGGCAGCAGCCTCCAGAATCCGCGTTCTCACATCCACGACAACGACGCTACCAGCGGATATCATCGATATCAAGCAGAAGGTAGCATCGGTTCGCCTACTGTGTTAGCGTCGTTTACACAACCACGACAACATCGATACTAAGGACACCACCATGCCGTTCGCCAACTTCAAGGTCCCCGCCGGCACCCTCACCCCGGAGCAGAAGGAGCTGATCGTCACCCGCACCACCGACCTGTACGCCGAGATCTACGGCGACCGCGCCCGCGCGAACACGATGGTGCTGGTCGAGGAGGTCGCCGACGGCGGCTGGGGCATCGGCGGCGACGTGCTCACCCTCGCGAAGCTGCAGGCCGGGTGACGTCAGGCTTCCGTAATCCTCTCGTGGAATCATCTCCTGACCGCCGAAGTTGTACAGGTGGCAGCACCAGACGAGGAGAAGGAGTGACGCCGTGAGCACGTCAACCGAAAGGGCCGTCCTGGCCGGCGGCTGCTTCTGGGGCATGCAGGAGCTGTTCCGCCGTCAGCCCGGGGTGATCTCGACCCGGGTCGGTTACAGCGGCGGCGACGTCCCGAACGCCACCTACCGCAACCACGGCACGCACGCCGAGGCCATCGAGGTGGTCTACGACCCCGCGCAGACCACGTTCCGCGACCTGCTCGAGTTCTTCTTCCAGGTGCACGACCCGACCACCAAGGACCGTCAGGGCAACGACATCGGCCTGAGCTACCGCTCGGCGATCTACTTCGAAAACGACGAGCAGAAGCGCGTCGCCGAAGACACGATCGCCGATGTCGACGCGTCCGGGCTGTGGCCGGGCAAGGTCGTCACCGAAGTCAGCCCGGTGGGCGACTTCTGGGAGGCCGAGCCGGAGCACCAGGACTACCTGCAGCGCATTCCGAACGGGTACACCTGCCACTTCGTGCGCCCGGGCTGGAAGCTTCCGAAGCGCGAGAAGACCGCCTGACACACTCGTATCACCAAAGGCCCCTTCGCCGATTCCCGGCGGAGGGGCCTTCGTCATTTCGGACGCGGGAAAGATCACCCGAACGGCGGTGATCCGCTTCGCGTCCTGAGTGGACAGTCAGGCGATCGAATCCCAATAGTGTTGAATGTCCTGTTTGGGAAGTATTGCTCCCGGTAGATAAGACCGTACGTTAGTCGCTTGTTCACGAGCCTCCGGCACCGGATTCTGATTTTCGTTCCACAGCACCACCTCTCGTCCCCTTGATCGGACCCGGTCTCGAACCCGGGTCTGGTTCACCCTGCCCGGAGGAGATCCCTCGATGGAACTGAGACGTCCAGTCGTCTTGGCAGCAACCGGCGTACTCGTCGGCGCGCTCTGCATCACCGGTACCGCACAGGCGCAACCCACCCCGAACGCCACTCCGGACGCCGCACCGAGCGCCGTGGCCCAGGCCGCGACCGCGGCCGCCGGTCTCGTGGCGAGCAGGCCCGCCGCGCTGCACGCCAGTGCGGACGACGTTTTCCAGGCCCAGAAAGCGATTTCCTCGACGAACGGCCTCCAGTACATCCCCTACGAGCGCAGCTACAAGGGCCTGCCCGTGGTCGGCGGCGACTTCGTCGTGGCGACCGACTCGACGGGCCAGGTGCTCGGCACCTCCGTCGCACAGGACCAGACCATCAACCTCGCCACGACCACCGGGAAGGTGACGAAGGCCGCGGCCGAGGCGACCGCGCGGCAGCAGCTGTCCGCCGTGGACAGCGTGAGCCCCGCCCAGCAGGTCGTCTACGCGCTCGGCGCGCCGACGCTGGCCTGGAAGAGCACCGTCGTCGGCCGCGACGCCGAAGGCCCGAGCCGGCTCGACGTCATCGTCGACGCCGCCACCGGCAAGGTGCTCAAGACCCAAGAGCACGTCATGAACGGCGACGGCACCAGCGCGTACAACCGCCCGAACCCGGTGCACCTCGACACCACCCACTCGGGCAGCACGTACACGCTGAAGGACCCGGCCATCACCAACACGTCCTGCCAGGACGCGGCCAACAACACCACCTTCAGCGGGCCGGACGACGCCTGGGGCAACGGCAACGCGACCAGCCGCGAAACCGGCTGCGTCGACGCGCTGTTCGCCGCCCAGACCGAGAACAAGATGCTCTCGCAGTGGCTGGGCCGCAACGGTTTCGACGGCAGCGGCGGCGGCTGGCCGATCCGCGTCGGCCTGAACGACGAGAACGCCTACTACGACGGCACCCAGGTCCAGATCGGCCACAACACGCAGAACCAGTGGATCGGTTCGATCGACGTCGTCGCGCACGAGCACGGCCACGGCATCGACGACCACACCCCGGGCGGGATCTCCGGCTCGGGCACGCAGGAGTTCGTCGCGGACGTCTTCGGCGCCTCCACCGAGTGGTTCGCGAACGAGCCCTCGGGCGGCGACGTGCCGGACTTCCTCGTCGGCGAGTCGGTGAACCTCGTCGGCTCCGGCCCGATCCGCAACATGTACAACCCGTCGGCGCTGGGCGACAAGAACTGCTACGACAGCTCCGTCCCCAACGGTGAGGTCCACGCGGCCGCCGGCCCCGGCAACCACTGGTTCTACCTGCTGGCCGAAGGCACCAACCCGACCAACGGGCAGCCGACCAGCACGACGTGCAACAGCTCGTCGGTCACCGGCATCGGTGTCCAGAACGCGGTGAAGATCTTCTACAACGCGATGCTGCTCAAGACCTCCGGCAGCTCGTACCTGAAGTACCGCACCTGGACCCTGACCGCGGCGAAGAACCTGTTCCCGGGCAGCTGCACCGAGTTCAACACCGTCAAGGCGGCGTGGGACGCGATCAGCGTGCCGGCGCAGTCGGCCGACCCGACCTGCTCGGCGACCGGCACCGTCACGGTGTCCAACCCGGGCAACCAGTCGACCGTCACCGGCACCGCGGTGAACCTGCCGCTGTCGGCCTCGGGCGGCACCTCGCCGTACTCCTGGACCGCCACCGGCCTGCCGGCCGGCCTGTCGATCAACGCCTCCACCGGCACGATCTCGGGCACCGCGACCACCGCGGGCACCTCGAACGTCACGGTGACGGCGAAGGACGCGGCCAACAAGACCGGCACGGCGTCGTTCAGCTGGACCGTCGGCACCACCACCGGCTGCTCCGGCCAGAAGATCGTCAACGGCGGCTACGAGTCGGGCGCGGCGAACTGGACCGGCACCACCGGCGCCATCGGCCAGTGGGCGTCCTCGGGTGAGGCCGCGCACGGCGGCACCTACTCCGCCTACCTCGACGGCTACGGCTCCACCCACACGGAGTCCGTCGCGCAGTCGGTGAGCATCCCGGCCGGCTGCCACGCCAGCCTGACGTTCTACCTGCACATCGACACGGCGGAGACGACCACCACCACCGCCTACGACAAGCTGACCGTCACCAACGGCAGCGCCACGCTGGGCAGCTACTCCAACCTGAACAAGGCTTCCGGGTACGCCCTGAAGACGGTCGACGTTTCGTCGGCCGCCGGCGGCACCCTGGCGCTGAAGTTCACCGGCACCGAGGACAGCTCGCTGCAGACGTCGTTCGTGATCGACGACGTCGCGGTGACGCTGAGCTGAAACCGCTGAATCCGCACTGAAAAGGCGGGGAGACCGGGAATTCCCGGCTCCCCGCCTTTTCGCTTTCCGCCGTCCGCGGGAGCAGAATCGGCCCATGGACACCGAAGAACTGCGCGCGACCCAGGCCCCGCTGAAGGACAAGTACCGCGAGGCGCCGGAAAGCGCGCTCGTCACGTTGCACGCCGACGCCGAGCTCGACGGCCTCGGGATCTCCTGCAAGGTCGAGACCGGCCGCGCGATCGTCGAGGCCGGACTGCACCCGGCGACCGGCGGCGACGGCACCCTCGCCTGCTCGGGCGACATGCTGCTCGAAGCGCTCGTCGCGTGCGCCGGCGTGACGCTGCGGGCGGTGGCGACGTCGCTGGGCCTCGAGGTGCGCGGTGGGCGCGTCCGAGCCGAAGGCGAACTGGACTTCCGCGGCACCCTCGCCGTCGCGAAGGACGCGCCAGTGGGCTTCCGGGCGATCCGGCTGTCGTTCGAGCTGGACACCGACGCTTCCGCAGAGCAGCTCGCCACGCTCGAGAAGCTGACCGAGCGCTACTGCGTCGTGTTCCAGACGCTGCGGACGCCGCCGGAGCTGGCCGTCACGCTTTCGGCGAACTGAGCGCACCTCCGGGAGAAACCCGGAGGACAAAGCGGACGCCGGTGGCCTAGCTTGGCGGGGTCACCGAGAGGGGAAAACCGCCATGCCGGAACCGGACAGCGCCGTCCAAGTGCGCGGGCTCGTCAAGACCTACGGATCGACCCGCGCGCTCGACGGCGTCGACCTCGACATCCCGGCCGGGCGGGTGCTCGGCCTGCTCGGTCCGAACGGCGCCGGGAAGACCACGATGGTCCGCATCCTGACGACGCTGCTGCGGCCGGACTCCGGCGAGGCGCGCGTCGCCGGGTACGACGTCCTGGCCCAGCCCGACGAGGTGCGGCAGCGGATCGGGCTGTCCGGTCAGTACGCGGCCGTCGACGAGAACCTCACCGGGTTCGAGAACCTCTACATGGTCGGGCGGCTCTACGGCAGGCGGAAGTCCGCCGCCCGCTCGCGCGCGCGGGAGCTGCTGGCGCGGTTCGCGCTCGAGGAGGCCGCCGACCGGCCGGCGAAGGGCTACTCGGGCGGCATGCGCCGGCGTCTCGACCTGGCCGGCGCGCTGGTCGCCGAGCCGACCGTCGTGGTCCTCGACGAGCCGACCACCGGCCTGGACCCGGGCGGGCGCCTCGACACGTGGGGCGTGATCAAGGAGCTGGTCGCGGACGGCACGACTGTCCTGCTGACCACCCAGTACCTCGAAGAGGCCGACCAGCTCGCCGACTCGATCGTGGTGATCGACCACGGCCGGGTGATCGCGCGCGGCACGGCCGACGAGCTGAAGGCGCAGATCGGCGGCGAACGGCTGGAGCTCGTCGTCGCCGCGGTCGCGGACCTGCCGGCCACCCTGGAGGTGCTGCGCCAGGTGGGGACCGGCGAGCCGTCCGGCGACGACCACACGCGGCGCGCGGAGATCTTCGTCGACACCGGGCCGAAAGCGCTCATCGAGGCGCTGCGCCGGCTGGACGGGCAGGGCATCGCCGTCCAGGACGTCGCCCTGCACCGGCCGACGCTCGACGACGTGTTCCTGTCCCTGACCGGCCACGGCGCCGAGTCCGCCTCGAAGGAGGCCGCGAAGTGAACGCGCTGGCGAAGGGCATCTCGGACGGCGGCATCATCACGTGGCGCAACCTGATGAACGTCCGCCGCAACCCCGACTGGCTGATGGCCGCGACCCTGCAGCCGATCATGTTCGTGCTGCTGTTCGCGTACGTCTTCGGCAACGCGATCGGCGGCGAGTCGGGAGGCGCGGCCTACCGCGAGTTCCTCATCGCGGGGATCTTCGCCCAGACGGTGGCGTTCAATTCGGCGTTCACGGTGATCGGCTTCGCCAACGACCTGCAGAAGGGCATCATCGACCGGTTCCGGTCCTTGCCGATGTCCCGCATCGCGGTGGTCCTCGGGCGCACGACGTCCGACCTGGTGGTCAGCGTGGTGGCGCTGATCGTGATGTCGGCGTGCGGCCTGCTCGTGGGCTGGCGGATCCGCGGCAGCTTCTGGGACGCGCTGCTCGGCTACCTGGTGATGCTGATGTTCGCATGGGCCTTGTCCTGGGTCGGCGCGCTGATCGGCCTGGCGGCGCGCAGCGTCGAGGTGGCGCAGAGCCTCGGGCTGGTCTGGATGTTCCCGCTGAGCTTCATCTCCTCGGCGTTCGTCCCGACGCAGACGCTCCCGGCGTTCCTCAAGGCGATCGCGGACTGGAACCCGTTCACGGCGGTGATCAACGCCACGCGGGATCTGTTCGGGAACCGGTTCGGGCCGGCGCCTTCGGGGTGGCCGGCGGAGAACGCGGCGCTGTACGCGATCCTTTGCTGTGTCGCGATCATCGCCGTGTTCGCGCCGCTGGCGACGGCGAAGTACCGGCGGGTGGCGAGCAAGTGATCCCGGTCCGAAGAGGACTTCAGCCGAGGTCCTCTTCGGACAGTTCCACGATCGGGATCACCCGCTTGGCCTTCCGGGCCTTCGCCTGGTGGTCAGCCAGGAACGGATAGTGCTTCTCCAGCTCCGTCCACGTCCGCACGTAGTCCGCCCCCAGCAGCGGCAGCGCTTCCCCGTCGAATGTCGCGCCGTCCACTTCCACCTTCACCCGGGAATCCGCGATCAGGTTCAGGTACCAGCCCGGGTGCTTCGCGGCCCCCATGTTCGAAGCCACGACCAGCAGTCTCTCGCCGTCGCGGTGGTACATCATCGGCACCGTGCGCCGCTTACCGGAGCGCCGGCCCGTCGTCGTCAGCAGCACCAGCCGCTCGCGGTGCATGCCCTCGACCTCACCGCCCGCCCGGAACTGCTCGATCACGCGGCGGTTCGTCGTCCTCACGTCGGCGGTGTCCACGCTCACTGGTCGTAGTAGCGGGTCGGCGGCGGCTGCTGTTGCGGGTACTGGCGCGTCGGCGGCGCGGGTTTCTGCTGGCTGCGGCGCCGGTGCAGCGTCCGGGCGCTCGCCGCCATGCTGTTGACCACCGCGGCGATCACGAGCCCGATGACGAGGTTGATCGCGGCCGTGGCGATCTTCGCGCTCGGTGCGACGGTCAGCGTCAGCGGCAGGACCACCGCGATCAGCGTCACCAGCACCATGATCCAGCCGAAGAACTGCGACGGCGCGGGCGTGGCGACGCTGAGCAAATGCATCAGCCCGGTGGCGAGCAGGGCCACCGCGGCGGCGACCAGCGCGTACGTCGTGGTGCTCGCGTTGCCCCAGACGCCCTCGCCTTTTGGGGCCAAGACTTCGACTTCGAAGACCCCTCGCGCGATCAGCAACCCGACCACCGCGAGCAGGGCCGCGATCACCGCCGTCGCCACGCCGCCCGCCCACAGCCTGCGCGCGTCGATCCCCGGGCGGACGTCCTGGGGCTGGTTCCCGTAGTAGTCGGCCATCAGAGCCTTCCTAGGTCGGCTGCGCCTCTCACCCTCGATTGTCCCCTGTTTCGGCCCCGTCCGCGATTTGCGCTGGAGCGCACTCCAGCTCGTACCGTCGAGGCATGAGCACCGCACAGCACAAGATCGGATCGGGCTTCGGCGCCACCACCACGGCCGCCGAAGCCGTCGAGGGCGTCGACCTCACCGGGAAACTCGCCGTCGTGACCGGCGGGTACTCCGGGATCGGCCTCGAAACCACCCGCGCGCTCATCGGCGCGGGCGCGCACGTCGTCGTCCCGGCCCGCCGCCGCGCGACCGCCGAAGAAGCCCTCGACGGCCTCGAGAACGTCGAGGTCGACGAGCTGGACCTGGGCGACCTCGACAGCGTCCGCGCCTTCGCCGAGCGCTTCCTGGCCACCGGACGGCGGATCGACCTCCTCATCGCCAACGCGGGCGTGATGGCCTGCCCCGAAACGCGCGTCGGCCCGGGCTGGGAAGCCCAGTTCGCCACCAACCACCTCGGGCACTTCGCGCTGGTCAACCGGCTGTGGCCGGCCGTCGCCGACGGTGCCCGCGTGGTTTCGCTGTCCTCGCGCGGCCACCACAACTCGGCCATCCGCTGGGACGACGTCCAGTTCACCCGGGGCTACGACAAGTGGGCCGCCTACGGGCAGGCCAAGACGGCCAACGTGCTCTTCGCCGTCCGGCTCGACGAGCTGGGCGCGGAGAAGGGCGTCCAC
This sequence comes from Amycolatopsis sp. NPDC051371, assembly GCF_040682155.1. NCBI lineage: Bacteria > Bacillati > Actinomycetota > Actinomycetes > Pseudonocardiales > Pseudonocardiaceae > Amycolatopsis > Amycolatopsis sp. NPDC051371. The sequence continues at coordinate 107,256 of NZ_JBFBAG010000016.1, read as the reverse complement.
GCGTTCGCGCTGCACCCCGGCGGGATCATGACGCCCCTGCAGCGGCACCTCCCGAAGGAGGAGATGATCGAGCGCGGCTGGATCGACGAGGCCGGCACCTTCCTGATGGAGTTCAAGACGCCGGAGCAGGGCGCGGCGACCACGGTCTGGGCCGCGACGTCGCCGCAGCTGGCCGGGCTCGGCGGCCTGTACCTCGAGGACTGCGACGTCGCCGAACTGTCCCCTCCGGACGCCGAGGGCATGGCCGCGTCGGGCGTCCGCCGGTACGCCGTCGACCGCGAGGAGGCCCGTCGCCTGTGGACACTGTCGGCGCAGCTCACCGGCGTGGACGCCTTCGCGTGATCTTCTGACGTTTGCCGCTCACGCGATCCGGGTACATCGCGGCCGTGGCCGACGACGCCGGTGGAACGGGGAACGCGCCGATGAGCGACGCGGACGACGTCACTTGTGCTCGCTTCGCCATCGGCGAGTTCGCCGTCCATCCCCGTTCGCTCGACGAACATCCGCCGGAGCTGCTGGCCGGGCGCTACGAGGTCGGCCGGCTGATCGGCAGCGGCGGCACGGCCCGCGTGTACCGGGCCTTCGACCTGCGGCTCTCGCGGGAGGTCGCGGTCAAGATCTACGACCGGGACGTGGTCGCCCTGGACCAGCGCCGCCGGCTGCGCGAGATGAGCATCCAGGGCAGCATCGCCCACCCGGGCGTGGTGGCGTTGCTCGACAGCGGCACCGACCACGGCCGGACGTACCTGGTGATGCAGCTGGTCGAGGGCGAGAACCTCGCTGAGCGGCTGCTGAGCGGCCCGATGCCGGTGGCCGAGGTGACGGCTCTGGCCGACGGGCTCGCCGAGGCGCTGGCCCACGTGCACGCGCGGCGGATCGTCCACCGGGACCTCAAGCCCGCCAACGTGTTCCTGTCCGCGGACGGCCCGCTGATCGGCGACTTCGGCATCGCCCACGCCCTCGACACAACGCACATCACCGGCACGGGCGTGGTCCCGGGCACGGCGGCGTACCTGGCGCCCGAGCAGGTCGGCGGCGAGCCGGCGGGCCCGCCGGCGGACGTGTACGCGCTCGGGCTGATCCTGCTGGAATGCGCGACGGGACAGCGCGAGTACCCGGGCACGATGATCGAGGCCGCGATGGCGCGGCTGACGCGGCCTCCGCGGGTCCCCGAGGGGTTGCCGCCGTCGCTCGCGCACACGTTGAGGCGGATGACGCAGCGGGAGCCGGCCGACCGCCCGACGGCGGTGGAGGTCAGGCAGCTGCTGCACGCGCCGGCGCCGACGCTGCCGTGGGCCACCGGACGTCGCGGGCTCGCGGCGGCGGGGATGCTGCGGCGCTGGCACCGGGCAGCGCCGCCCGCCCGCGGAGGGCGCGACGCCGGCGACCCCACCGTGCGCGACATCCGCACCCCGCACCGGCCCCCCTCCACCGGTCCCCGGAAGATCCTCACCGCCGCGGGCCTGTCCCCGGCCAGCGACCCCGCCCAGCGCCGCCGGTTCACCGCGGCCGCCGGGCTGACCGCCGCGGCCGTCGCCGCCGTTTCGGCCATGCTGCTCTCCACGCAGGAGCCCGGGACTCAAACCCCGGCTCAGCCGCCCGCGCCCAGCTCCCCCGCGCCCGCCCAGGCGTCGGCACCGCTCGCCGCGTCCGCGACGCCGGAGCCGGGCCCCGGCGCGACCGAGTCCGCCGAGCTCGAACCGGCCGCCGTCACCCACGAGACCCAGGCCGCGCCGAAGACCACGAAGCCCGGCAAGCCGCCGAAGCCCGAGACCCACGGCAAGGGCAAAGGCAAGGGCCCGGGCCACGACTAGGACCACCGGCGGGGCCGATCCGGGCCCAACGGCCCTAGCGCGGAAACCCATTCGTAATAGACCGTGAGCCGTCTCGAATTGTTTCCCCGAATTCGGACTCGAAGCAATAACGACCGGTAACCGGAACCCGCTCCGTCCCGACACACACCACGTGTCCGCACGGCGCTTTCCGGCCCGGGCACCACCGCCGGGAATCCCCGTCCCGCCGGTTCGACGACTTTCCGGAGGTCTTGATGAGTGTCCACGCTGCCCTCGTGCGGCCGGTTTTCGGAACACCGCGCGGCCGGCACGCCAAGCCCCGCTCCGCGTGGCCGCGCGTTGCCGTCAGGACGCTCTTCCTCTTGTGCGCGGTGATCTCCGCCGTCGCCGTCATCGGTGCCGGCTGGCCGCCCGTGCTGCTCGTCGTGCCCGTCGCCGCGCTCGTGCTGCTCGTCGCCGGCGTCGTGAAACTGCGGACCGCGGCCGCGAAGATCGACTCCATCTTCGCCGAAGAACTGACGCGGGAAACGCCTGCCGAAACCGGCGTGAGCGTCGAGATTTCCTGACCTCAGATCATTTTCCGCACGCCACAAAACTGCTCCTCGGCAAAGGGATGACACCCCTGGTGACCTCGCCCGGCCCCGGCGTACAACGGTCGGGCACGGCCACCGCAACGCCCGTCGGGCGTTCAAGATTGGGGAGTCACCATGGCCGATCCCGCTACTCCTGCGCCGCCGGTCGAGCTCGACCGGGTCCGCACCGAACTGGCCGCACAGGGCCACCCCTGGGTCATGGGCGAGAACTCCATGACCATTCTCGAAGAAGACCAGCGCCGGCACCGCTTGGGCGTGCCGCTGCCGCCGGAGAGCGAACGGCGTGAGCTGGAGACGCAGGCGAAGTCCCTCACCGCCGGGGAGGCCGCCCGCGCCGGCGCCGTTTCCGGAGCCGGTGCGCCCGCGCAGTTCGACAGCCGCAACGCCGGCGGCGCCAACTACGTCACGCCGGTCAAGGACCAGGGCGACTGCGGCTCGTGCGTCTCCTTCGGCACGGTGGCCACGATGGAGACGGTCGCCGCGTTCACCCGCGGGCAGCCCGGCCTGAGGCTCGACCTGTCCGAGGCGCACCTGTTCTACACCCACGGCGCGAACGACGGCGCGACCTGCGACACCGGCTGGATGCCCGACCGGGCGCTGAAGGCCTGTCACGACGTCGGCATCACCTACGAGGACTACTTCCCGTACAGCCCCCGCAACCGCTCCGGCGCCAAGCTGAACGCCGACTGGCCGAACCGGCTCGCGACCACGCCGTCCTACACCGCGCTGACCGGCAACCCGGCGGCGATGAAGGAGAAGCTGGCCGCGTGCGGCGCGCTCGTCGCGTGCTTCCTCGTGTACCAGGACTTCTTCTCCTACAAGTCGGGCGTGTACCGCCACGTCACCGGCGCGCTGGCCGGCGGCCACTGCGTCACGCTCGTGGGCTACGACGACGCCCAGGGCTGCTGGATCGCGAAGAACAGCTGGAACACCAGCTGGGGCGACGGCGGCTTCTTCCGGATCGGCTACGGCGAGTGCGGCATCGAGACCTGGCAGGTCGAGCAGGTCGGCGCGGTGAACCTGCGCTCGTGGACCGGCTCGACGCCGGTACTGGGCCTGTGGAGCAACGACCAGGACCGCAACACCTGGGCGTACCTGAAGGACTTGGGCTGGCTCCACCTCGCCTCGGACGACGAGGTGATCAACAAGGCCATGCTCATCGAGCTCGTCGCCGCGAAGCAGGGTGGCCGTCCGGTCAACGCGTTCAACAACAACGGCACGATCATCGAGACCTACGTCTTCTAGGAGCGCGAGATGGCCGCACCGACAAGCCCGTCCGCCGCACCCGCGGCGGTGGCGCCCACCGCCAGCCCCGACAACGCACCGCAGCCCCTCACCCCGGACCAGCTGCACACCGCGACGGCGTCGGTCACCGTCGAACCCGCCACCGAGCCGGCGCTGAGCCCGCCGGGCGCACCGCAGACCGCCGCGCAGGCGACGACGGCCGCCGCGTGGCAGTCGACCAAGAAGGTGCTCGCCCTCTGGACGAACAACTCCGACCGCAACGGCTACGCCTACGTCGACGGTGTCGGCTGGAAGCGTCTCGCGACGAACAGCGACAGCGTGCACGAGGCGCTGCTGGCCCTCGCGTCGTCGGGCCGGTTAGCCGGGTCGATCACGTATCCCGAGGCCGCCGACGGGCTGATCCACGAGATCTACCTCTGGTGAAGGTGCTCACGCTCGAAGCCGATGGCGCGGCGGCCGACGTCGCGCCCGGCGAGCGGCTGGAGCTGCGGCTGCCCGAGAACGCGGGCACCGGCTACCAGTGGGTGCTGGACGGTCCGGAGCCGCCGCTGCGGGTGGTCGAGGAGACTCTCCACCCGGCGTCGGACCGGGCCGGCGGCACCGGCGAGCACCGTTTCGTCCTGCACGCGGACGCACCGGGCGAGACGACGCTGGTGGCGCGCCACGCCCGTCCGTGGGAACCGGGGTCCGAGCTGCACCGGTTCCGGCTGACGGTCCGGGTGCGCTAGCCGGCGTCCTGCCAGGGTTCGAAGCTGCGCAACAGCAGCCTGACCTGCGCCGGGTCCCGGATCTCCGCCTCGACGCCGCCCGGCATCGCGATGATCAGGTGGGTGTCGCGCGCCGCGCAGCCGGCCGCCGTCGCGGCCAGGACCGCCGCGCCGCCGCCGTCGACCGCCGTGGCCATCGTCAGGTCCACCACCAGACGGCGGGCCCCGGCGGCGTAAGCGTCTTCGACCGCTTGGTGGTACGCGGGGGCCAGACCGCCGTCGAAGAGTCCGTCGACGGTCAGGATGACCTCGTCTTCCAGGAGAACGCTGCGAAGTGTCATCCTGACCTCCTGCCGACCGGGTTTTTCCCACCGGTCCGGGTTCTTCTCAAAAGGTTACGTCAGGCCCCCGGGCGGGTGCAGGCTGAGAGCGTCACGGCTCGACGTCGAGGAGGACGGACCCATGGGCGACCCGCTGCCCCGGTTTTCTCTTTTGATCAACGGAAAAGCCGTCGGAGCTCGTTCCGGGCGGACGTTCGGGTCACAAAACCCGTACACCGGGCAGTGGTGGGCGGTCGTGCCGGACGGCGGCCCGGAGGACGTCGACGACGCGGTCGCGGCGGCCCGCGCGGCGCTCGACGGCGAGTGGGGCGCGACCACCGGATTCGCCCGCGCCGCCCTGCTGCGCCGGCTCGGCGACCTCATCGGCGAGCACGCCGAGCGGCTCGCGCGGCTGGAGGTCGCCGACTCCGGCAAGCTCTACCGCGAGATGATCGGCCAGCTCACCGGGCTCGGCGGCTGGTACCACTACTTCGCGGGCCTCGCCGACAAGATCGAGGGCCGCCAGATCCCGGCCCCGAACCCGGACTACCTCGTCTACACCCGCCGCGAGCCGGCCGGCGTCGTCGCGGCCATCACCCCGTGGAACTCGCCGCTGCTGCTGCTCACCTGGAAGCTCGCGCCCGCGCTGGCCGCCGGGTGCACGGTGGTGGTGAAGCCGTCCGAGCACTCGCCCGTCTCGACGCTCGGGCTGGCCGAGCTGATCACCGAAGCGGGGTTCCCGCCCGGCGTCGTCAACGTCGTCACCGGGCTCTCCCGCGAGACGGGCGCGGCGCTGGCCGGGCACCCGGGCGTCGACAAGGTCGCGTTCACCGGGTCGACCGCCACCGGCCGCGCGGTCGCGGTGGCGGCCGCCGAAAACCTGAACAAGGTGACGCTGGAGCTGGGCGGCAAGTCGCCGCAGGTGGTGTTCCCCGACGCCGACCTCGCCGCGGCGGCCAACGGCGTCGTCGCCGGCGTGTTCGCCGCGACCGGCCAGACGTGCATGGCCGGGTCACGGCTGATCGTGCACGCCGACGTCCACGACGAGCTGGTTCGCCTGATCGCCGAGCGCGCCGCGGCGATCCGGCTCGGCGACCCGAACGACCCGGACACCGAGATGGGCCCGGTCGCGAACGCGCCGCAGTACGAGAAGGTGCTGCACTACCTGGAGACGGCGAAGGCCGAAGGCGCGACGGTCGTCTGCGGCGGCGAGGCGGAATCGGCGCTGGGCGGGCTGTTCGTGCGCCCGACCGTACTGACCGGGGTGACACCGGAGTCGACGGTCGTGCGCGAGGAGGTTTTCGGCCCGGTGCTGGCGGCGCTGACGTTCACGGACGAGGCCGAGGCGATCCGCCTGGCCAACGACACGCCGTACGGCCTGGCCGGTGCGGTGTGGACGAAGGACGTGCACCGCGCCCACCGCGTCGCGGCGAAGCTCAAGGCCGGGACGGTGTGGATCAACGCCTACCGGGTCGTGGCGCCGTCGGTGCCGTTCGGCGGGGTGAAGAACTCCGGCCTGGGACGGGAGAACGGCGTCCACGCGATGGACGAGTACCTGGTGGACAAGGCGGTGTGGGTCGAGCTGACCGGCGGCACGCGGGATCCGTTCACCTTGGGGTGAAGGCGCGCCTGAACACTGAAGGATTTCCCTTTCCCCACTTAAAGGTATAGCCGACCCCGGGGCTTGCGGCAAGACCCCGGTGCGGGTCCACAATCCGGGCTCACCTTTTTCGGCGAGGGGATTCCTTCATGCGTGTGCTGCTGTCCACGATCGGTTCGCGGGGCGAAGTGCAGCCGGTGCTGGCGCTGGCCTCGGAGCTGAGAGCGCTCGGGCAGGACGTCCGCCTGTGCGTGCCGCCCGATTTCCGGGACTGGCTCGAAGAACTGGGCTTCGACGTCGTGCCGATCGGTCCCGAGCTGCGCACGACGGCGTCGGCGCACCGAGACAAGCCGACGCCCGAACAGATCCGGAAGTCCACCGAGGACACCGTCGTGACCCAGTTCGAGACGATCGCCGTCGCCGCCGAAGGGTGCGACGTCCTGGTCGCCGGCGGTGCCCTGCAGTTCGCCACCCGCTCGATCGCCGAACGGTCGGGCGCCGCCTACGTCTACGCGAGCTTCTGCCCCATCACCTTGCCGTCCGATCTGCACGCGCCGCCGCCGATGCCATGGCGGACGCCCGGAAAGGCGGAAAACCGCGCCCTTTGGGACGAGGACGCGCAGCGCTGGAACGCCTTTTTCGGCGGCAAGGTGAACGAATACCGGGCGGCGGCCGGGCAATCCCCGGTCGACGATCTGCCGAGCCACGTGTTCGGCGACCGGCCGTGGCTCGCTGCCGACGCCGCGCTGGCGCCGTGGCCCGAGCCGGGCGACCCGCGGGTCGTCCAGACGGGAGCCTGGATCTGGCCGGACGAGCGGCCGCTGCCGGATGAACTGCTCGAGTTCCTCGACGCGGGCGAGCCGCCGGTGTACTTCGGATTCGGCAGCATGCGCGCACCGGCCGAGGTCGCCGGGGCCGCGCTCGCGGCGGCGCGGGCGCACGGCCGCCGGGCGGTCGTCGCCCGCGGGTGGGCCGACCTCGTCGCCGACGGCGCACCGGACTGCCTCGGGATCGGCGAAATCAACCAACAGGCCCTGTTCAAGCGCGTCGCGGCCGTCGTCCACCACGGCGGCGCGGGCACGACGACGACGGCGGCCCGCGCGGGCGCCGCGCAGGTGGTCGTGCCGCAGATGTACGACCAGCACTACTTCGCCGGCCGGGTCCGCGACCTGGGTCTCGGTGCGGCGACCGAGCCGGGCGTGCCGACGGCCGAAGCGCTGACCTCGGCGCTCGAAGCGGCCTTGCGACCCGAGGTGGCGACGCGGGCGCGGGAGTTCTCGGGCCAGGTGCGCGCGGACGGCGCGAGCGTCGCGGCGCGCCACCTGCTGGCGACGGTGCCGCTCGCGTCCGCCTGAGCCGAGCTATTCGGCCGTTTTGGGCAGGTACGGCCGGAGGGTCGCCGCGGTGACGCGGTCGAGGATCCGGTCGGGCAGGACGCGGATGAGGCGCGTCAGGAGGGCGGCGTCGCGGCCGATCGTGTAGCGGGTCCGCGGTCGCCGCGCGGTGGCGGCCTCCGCGACGATCGATCCGGCCTTGTCCGCAGGCAGGCCCGCCCGGGTGAACCGCAGCGAATGGGCGACGACGGCTTGGACGAGCCCGCCGTACCGCCGCTGGTGTTCGGGGGTCATCTTCTCGGCGAGGCCGGTGGCGGTGGCGGCGCCGCGGTCGCCCATCTCGGTCCGGACGGCGCCGGGCTCGACGACCACGACCTGCACGCCGTGCGGGGCGAGTTCGCGGCGGAGCGAGTCGCTGACCGCTTCGAGCGCGAACTTCGTCCCCGCGTAGGGCCCGTAGGTGGCCATCGCGACCTTCCCGCCGACCGAGCTGATGTTCACGATCCGGCCGCGGCTGCGGTGGAGGAACGGCAGCAACGCCTGCGTGACGGCGATGTGCCCGAACAGGTTGACGTCGAAGAGCCGCCGCCACTCGTCCAGGGGAAGGGCCTCGACGGGGGCGTTGACCGAGATGCCCGCGTTGTTGACGAGGGCGCGCAGCGGGCGGCGGTCCGGGTCGGCGGCGATGCGCTCGGCGAGGTCCTCGACGTGCTCGGGTCGCGTGATGTCGAGGATCACCGGCTCGACGCCGTCGGCCCGGATCGCGGCCGCGTCGGTTTCGCGGCGGACGCCGGCGAGGACGTGGTAGCCGCGGGCAGCCAGCTCGCGGGCCGTGGCGGCACCCAGGCCGGTCGAGGCGCCGGTGACGACCATGATCTCGATCTGATGTGACACTGTCATATGAACTACTATCCGCATCTCATGTGACACTGTCAACTATGCTCACGCCATGGTGACGCGAGCCGAAGCCGCCGCTGCGACCCGGAGCGCCCTCGTCCGGGCCGCGTCCGAACTGCTCGACGAGGGCGGTCCCGACGCGGTGACGCTCCGCGCGGTGGGGGCCCGGGCCGGCGTCTCCCGCGGCGCGCCCTACGGGCACTTCGAGGACAAGCAGCACCTGCTGACCGCACTCGCCATCGACGCCTGGAACTCGGTGGCGGACGAGGTCGAACAGCTGCGCGCCGACCTCGACGCCACCGCGAGCGCCCGGCTCGAGCGCGGCCTGCTGACGCTCATCGGGGTCGGCCGCCGGCAGCCTCACCTGTACGCGCTGATGTTCAGCACCCCGGTCGGCGGCGACCCGGAGGCCGCCGCGGCCGCGACTCGCGTGGAGAACGAGTTCCTCATCCTCGTCGCCGACCTGGTCGGCGAGTCCGACGCACGCCGTTACGGCGCGCTGCTGATGTCGAGCGCGCACGGGATCGCCGGGCTGGAGCTCAGCGGTCACCTGGCGAAGGAGAAGTGGACGGTCGACGGTGACCAGGTCGTGCGCCTGCTGGTCGACGCCGTCCGGTCCGGCGTTTCCGGCTGATCACCCTTTTCGACTCAGTTCATAGAACTCTTCGAGCACGGCACGGGCTTCGTCGGTGTCGGGAACCGCTGCGTCCCAACGGATCTGGTCGGCGTCGACGGCGATGTCGAAGCCGAAGAAGGGACAGCACGCCTTCTCGCGCGCGGCGAGGTCGCGGATCCAGTCCTCGACACCGGGCTCCGCGCGGAAGCGGAACCGGATGCCGATCTCGGTCCGCTCCCGCGCGACGAGGGCCTGCGCGAACAGCCGGCGGTACTCGGCCAGCCGCTCACCGGGGGTGTCGCGGGCGGTGGACATGTCGCAGGCGATCGGGGTCGAGGCGGGCGGAACCTGCATGACGCGCTCCTTGTCGTCCGGATGATCGGAGCCTAGAGTCTGGACCTGACTCCAGAGTCAAGGGAGATGCGACATGAAGATCGGCGAGGTGGCCCGCGCGGCCGAGGTCAGCGTGGACACGGTCCGCTTCTACGAGCGCCGCGGCGTGTTGCCGGCGGCGGAGCGCCGCCCGTCGGGCTACCGGGTGTTCCCGCCGTCGGCGGCCGACCGGATCCGCTCGGCGAAGGCGTTGCAGGACTTGGGTTTCACGCTCGACGAGGTGGTGGACGCCCTGCACGCGCACGACACGGGCGACGCGACGTGCGCCTCTGAGCGCTGGCGCCTGGAGGCGGTCGTGGCCCGGCTGGACGAGCGGATAGCGCAGTTGCAGCGCGTCCGCCGAAACGCGGCGGACTCCCTGGCGGACTGCCGGGCCGGCTGCTGCCGCCTGACCGGTGACGGGCAGCTCGCGTGACTCACCGACGCCGGCGCACCACCGGCTTGTCCCCTGGCCGCCCTTCCACGCCTCGATGTGGATCTCCGTCACGACGTGGCCGCCGGGGACGGGCTCCCAGTGGTCCACCGCGTGGAAGTCGGTGCAGAAGCTGAGGCGGAACTGCAGCCGATAGTCGTCGCCGTGCAAGCTCCAGCGGTCCCCGTGCCGGAAGCCGGCCTCGGCGGCCTTGGCGAGAAGCACTCTCCGCACCTCCTCCTCACTACCCGGGCGGAGAGTCTGGACGCACAGCCCGGGGTCGAAGGCAACGACGTTGTAGCGTCTGTGCGATTCGTAGACCACTTCACCGTCGCGGGCGCCGATCCGGTCGGCGAGTTCGGAAAACCCGCGAATGCGGCGGCGAGCCGTCCAGTCGCGGCTTACCCCCCGGTGCCGTCTCCCACTCGACGCCCGTCCACCGCGCCGACCGCCGTGCAGAGTTCCGGGACCACCGTCTCGATGTCTTCGCGCAGCACGAACGCGGCGTTCTCGTCGTACGGGGTGGGCTGCCGGTTGACGATCACCAGCGTCGCACCGGCTCGCACGGCCACCGTGCACAGCGACGCGGCCGGCTCCACCTGCAGCGAGCTGCCGATGGCCAGGAAGACCTCGCTCGCCGCGGCGACGTGGCGCGCGCGGCCGAGGACGTCGCCGTCCAGTGTCTGTCCGAAGAGGACGACGTCGAGCTTGAGGATCCCGCCGCACTCCGGACAACGCGGGTCGTCCTCGCCGCGGTCCAGCACTTCGGTGGTCGGGAGCCGCACCGGGCAGGCGGTGCACCGCGTGGTGTGCATGGTGCCGTGCAGTTCGAGGACCTTCCGCGCGGCGAGGCCGGCCTTCTGGTGCAGGCCGTCGACGTTCTGGGTGAGCACGCGCACGCCGGCACCGTCACGATCCAGGCCGGCGAGGGCGCGGTGGGCCGCGTTCGGCTCGGCGGTCCAGGCCGCGTGCCCGGCGTAGCTGCGCCAGAACTCCCGGCGCACCCCGGCGTCGGCCATGAAGTTCTCCAGCGTGAAGGCGTTCACGGCGCTCGGCGAGCGCGTCCAGACCCCGTCCGGCCCGCGGTAGTCGGGAATGCCGGAAGCGGTGGAGATCCCCGCGCCGGTCAGCACGCCGATCAGCCGGGCGCCGCGGATCCGGTCGATGAGCTTCATACGCCGGAGGTTAACGACCAGCCCGCGGTGAGACGACCGGATTTTCCCTCGCCATCAGTCCTTCCGCAGCTGCAACGCCAGCGCGGGGCATGCGGCCGCCGCGCGCCGGGCCTCCCCCACCGACCCGGGCGGTAGCGGACCCGAAGCCACCACGGGGTAGCCCCACTCGTCCAGCCGCACCGACTCCGGCAGCAGGTCCGCGCACAACCCGTGCGCCCGGCACCCGATCGGGTCCACCGTCACCTTCACGCCACACGCTCCAGGATCCGGCACCGGCCACCGGCCGCGTGCGCCGCCACGTCGGCGCCGAACACCCGCAACGCACTCGTCGCGAGCCGTGCCGCGCCGTCCGGGTGCGCGCACGCCCCTCGGCCGGACAGCAGCGGCAGACGGCGGGCCAGCCGGGACGTCGAAGGACCGCCGCGCAGCAGTTCCGCGAAGTCCGCCGCGATCGCCGGCAGGCCGAACATGCACGGCCCGCACTGCCGGGCCGACTCCGCCGCCAGGAACGCCAGCACCTTCGCCGTGTACTCGAGCCCGCACGCCCGGGCCGGAAGCGCGTACACCGACGAGATCCCGGACAATCCGCGCGTCAGATCCGACGTCCACCGGCCGCCGTAGCCGCCGACCAGCACCGCCTGAACCGGCTCGGTCTCGCCGCCCGCCGTGGCCAGGATCGCCGCCAGGGACACACCGGGCGCCGTCTCCACGACGCCGGGCCGCCGGACCGCACCGGTCACCGTGACCAGGTCGGCCCGGGACGCGCGGTAGTGCTGCGGGCCGAGAAGGATCACCAAAGCCAGCTGCGCCAGCGTTTCGACGTTGTCCACGAGCGTCGGCCGGCCGCGCACCCCGCGTTCGTCCGGCCGCGGCGACTTGCCGAGCGGCCGGGCGTCCCCCGACGTCAGGTGGTGGACGAGCGCGGTCTCCTCGCCGGCGACGTACCGGCGCGGGATCTCCTCGACGCGCACCGGCACACGGTCGTCGCGTTCGGCGAGCGCCGCGAAGACGCTCGGCAGCACCGGGCTGCCCGCGTGCACGCAGAGAACGGCTTCCCCGGCGCCGATGGCGTGCGCGGCGAGTTGCAGGCCGTCGAGCACCAGGTGCGGGGACAGCGTCAGCAACGCGGCGTCCTTGTGGCTGAGCGGGTCGCCTTCACACCCGTTCGCGACGACGACCGAGCGCGGTTTTCGGGCGGCGCGCAGCTTGACCGCGGTCGGGAAGCCCGCGCCGCCGCGGCCGCGCAAGTCCGCCGCGGCGGCGGCTTCGACCAGCCGGTCGCGGCCGTCGTCGCCGTGGTAGGCGATCCACGGCACGACGCCGTTGCGGCGCCGGTGGCCGGCCAGGTCGAGGCGGTGGGGCGGCAGGATGGTCATCGGGTGCCTCCGAGCGGCGAGAGCTTGCGGGTCGCGGTGTCGGCGTCCTGGCGGGTCGCCCGGAAGGTGGCGGCGCCGAGCACGGCCAGCACGCACAGCACGTCGAGGGCGACGATCCAGCCGTACGCGGAGTCGTCCTCGGCCATGCCGAAGCCGTGCACCAGCGCGACCGGCCAGCAGAGGTAGGCCAGCCAGTGGACCGCGCGCCAGGCCCGCGGCGGAATGCGCGTGCGCAACAGGCTGGTGACGACGATCGCGAGCAGCAGGTCGATCGCGACGGCGCCGAAGCCGACCCAGAGCGGCCGGTAGGCCGAACCGAACGGGACGACGACGTCGAGCCAGCTCAGCGAGACGTAGCCGTCGAGGATCGCCGACGCGATGTGCGCGACGAGGAACGCGAGGCTGGCCAGCGCGAGGTTCCGGTGCAGGGCGGCGACGGTGAACCGCGGCCACGCCGGCGTCGCGAACCGGCCGGCGCCGAGCGCGCCGAGGACGACGACGCCGGTGAAGAGCACGAGCGACACCAGGCCGGTCGCGCGGCTGAAGTACCAGACGGCGGAGCTCATGCGGCTTGCCTTTCCGCGGGCCAGCCCGGCGTCGTGACGACGTCGCCGGCTTCGGAGGTGAGCCGCGCGGGCAGCCGTCTATCTGCCAGCCAGCCCGGCGCCTCCGCCCCGAGGACGATGGCCGCGGTGCTCGCGATGTTGGCGTCCACAGTGGACCTCGCGACGACGGTGACGGTACGCCACAGTGGTTTCGCGACATCCCCGGTGCGCGGGTCGACGATGTGGTGCACGGTGCGCCCGGCGTGGCGCCAGCGTCGCCGGGTGGTCCCGGAGGTGGCCAAGCCGCCGGCGTCGAGGGCGACGCTCGCGTCTGGGCGGGTGACGGCATCGGCGTGGTCATCGCCGAGCGCGACCTGCCAGCCACCGGCGGGTTCCGGACCGGCGACGCGGAGGTCACCACCGAGGTTGACGAGAACGCCGCACCCGAGCGCGGCGTGGATCCGGCTCGCGGCCCGATCGGCGGCGAGGGCTTTCGCGGTGGCGCCGAGGTCGAGCTGGACGCCGCGCGGGAGGACGACCAGGCGGAGGGCGGGGTCGAAGAGAACCCGGTGCCAGCCCGGCGCGGGAGCCGGGTCGGCCGCGGTGGCGGCGGTGCGGTCGACCGGGCGGCCCGAGCTGCGCCGGTGAAATGTCTTGAATGACTCATTCAGGTCTTCGGATGTCCTGAATGACTCATTCAAGACCGAACCGCCGCCCAGCCGAGCCGAGCCGGCACCGGTCTCGGCCGCGGAACCAACCGCGCCACCCGCGACCAGCGCGAAATCCCGGTCGTACCCGAGCGCCCGGACCGCGGAACCGACCGTCGGATCCACCAGCCCGCCGGTCAACCGAGCCGCGCGCAACGCCGCCCCCAAAGCCTCCGCCAGCAACGCCCCCACCCGCACCTGCCGTCCGGCCTGCTCGTGCAGCCGCGAAATCTCCGAATCCACCCGGAACCGGCTGCACGCGAGGTCGATCGCTTCGATCTCCTCGCGCAAGAGCGCAGCCGCCGAGGCAAGCCGCGAAGGGTCGGTGACCACCACCGAAACCGTCGTGCCCAGCGCGCGGAACGCCCTCGCCGCCGTCGTCACGACGCGCCCGAGCCCGTGTGCGCGCTGCCCGAGCCGGAGCTCACGCCGCTGTCCGAAGACCGGAGCTGGTCCTGGGTGCCGACGGAGCTACCCGAGTCGGTGCTGGTCTGCGTGGTGTCCGACGCCGTCGAAAGGCCGAAGCCGATCGCGCCGGCGGCGGCCGCGCCCAGCGCCGCCACCGTCGCCGTGACCAGGGCGGCCTTGCGCCGGCCGTGCCGGCGGCGGGCCGCTCCGCCTGTCGTGGTGGGTTCCATGGGACCGAGTCTCGGCGCCGTTCCTTTGAACGACCTGGGAGCGACCTGTCAAGTCCCTGGCTGTCCACAGTGGACACCTACCTTAGGAGGTTGACACCGGAAAGCGATTAACCCACTCTTTTCGTTGTCCGCCGGAGGTTTCCTGGTGTTCACGAACCGGACCACGACACGCCCACGATCCGGCCCCGTGGAGTGGGCATCATGAGGCGCCCGCACCCGCCACCGTTGGAGGACCCATGATCCGCAAGCGGATCTTCGCCGCGTTCGCCGCCGCCACCTTGGTCACCGCCGGTGTCGTCACCGCGGTCGTCGTCACCGGAACGGACGAGCCCGCGGTACAGCCGGCCGCGTCGACCGTGCCGGCGTTCGACCACATCGTCCTCGTGATGTTCGAGAACAAGAAGTACTCCTCGATCAACGGCAGCTCCAGCGCTCCTTACTTCAACACCCTCGCGTCGCAGAGCGCGAAGTTCACCAACTCCTTCGCGATCACCCATCCGAGCCAGCCCAACTACGTCGCCCTCTTCTCGGGCGCGACGCAGGGCGTCACCGACGACTCCTGCCCTGCCAACCTCGGCGCGAAGGCCAACCTCGGCCAGCAGCTGATCGGCGCCGGCAAGACCTTCAAGGGCTACTCCGAGGCCATGCCTTCGGACGGCTACACCGGCTGCTCCAGCGGCACCTACCGCCGCAAGCACAACAGCTGGGTCGACTTCTCGAACGTCCCGGCCGCGAGCAACGTCCGCTACTCGAGCTTCCCCACCGACTTCACGCAGTTGCCGACCGTCGCCTTCGTGACGCCCGACATGTGCAACGACATGCACGACTGCTCGGTCGGCACCGGCGACACCTGGCTCAAGAACCACCTCGACGCGTACGCCCAGTGGGCCAAGACGCACAACAGCCTGCTGATCACCACCTTCGACGAGGACAGCGGCACGTCGGTCAACCAGATCTTCACCAGCTTCACCGGCGCGCACGTCGTCCCGGGCAGCTACGGCGAGTCGATCAACCACTACACCGTGCTGCGCACGATCGAGGCGTCCCACGGCCTGCCGGGTATCGGCGGCGCCGCGAGCAAGTCGCCGATCCTCGACGTCTGGCAGTAACCCGCGTGTACCTCTCCACCATCGGCCGCCGAGAGCATGCCGCGAAGGGCAAGCTCTCGGCGGTCGGCGCGAACGTCTTCGCGCTCGGCGCCGTCAGCCTCGTCACCGACGTCTCCTCGGAGATGGTCACCGCCGTCCTGCCGGTGTACCTCGTGCTCGGGCTGCACCTCGGCCCGGCCGCGTACGGCGTGTTCGACGGCCTCTACACCGGCGCGACGGCGCTCCTGCGGATCGTCGGCGGGTACGTCGCCGACCGGGTCCGCCGCCGCAAGGTCGTGGCCGGGGCGGGCTACGCGCTGTCGGCGGTGGCGAAGCTCGGCCTGCTCGCGGCCGGGGCGTCGGCGGCCGCGATCGGCGCCGTGATCACCCTCGACCGCACCGGCAAGGGCCTCCGGACGGCGCCGCGGGACGCGCTGATCACCCTGTCGACGCCGGAGCCGCTGCTCGGGCGTGCCTTCGGCGTGCACCGCGCGATGGACAGCATGGGCGCGTTCGCCGGTCCGCTGGTCGCGCTCGCCGTGCTGGCCGCGGTCGGCGCGACGAACCCCGAGGCGTTCGACGCGGTGTTCGTCGTCAGCTTCTGCGTCGCCGCGATCGGCGTGCTGCTGCTGGTGCTGTTCGTCCGCGACCCCCGGACCCCGCGGCCCGCGAACCCGGTTTCGCCCCGCGCGGCGGCCGCCCTGCTGCGCGGCAGCGGCGTGCGGCGGCTGCTCGTGGCCGCCTGCGTGCTCGGGCTGGCGACGGTCGGCGACGGGTTCGTCTACCTGCTGCTGCAGCACAAGGAGGACATCGCGACCGGCTGGTTCCCGCTGCTCGCGGTCGGCACCAACCTGAGCTACCTGCTGCTCGCCGCGCCGCTGGGCGTGCTGGCCGACCGCGTCGGACGGCTGCCGGTCGTGCTCGCCGGCTACGGCGCGCTCGCGCTCGTCTACCTGCTGCTGGCCGGGCCGGTGTCCGGCTGGCCGCTGTTCGTCCTGGCCTTGGCGTTGTACGGCGCGTTCTACGCGGCGACCGACGGCGTCCTGATGGCGCTGGCCGGCCCGCTGCTGCCGGAGTCGTTGCGCACCACGGGAATCTCCCTGGTCCAGACGGCGCAAGCGCTTGCGTACTTCGCCTCGTCCGTCCTCTTCGGACTGGCCTGGCAGTTCTGGGGCGCCGGGCTCGCGATCGGCGTCGCCGCGGGGGCGGCGGTGGTCGCGATCGCCGTGACGTTCGTGGTGCTCTCGCCCCGGAAGGCGGCTTCGTGAAGACGCGGATCCTGATCGCCGTCGTCGGCGTGCTCGTGCTGGCGGGGGCGGCGGTCGCGTACGTCGGGTTCGCGGGCGCGCGGAGCCACGACGTCGCGGCCACCGGCGTCGTGAGCCTCTCCCCCGGCCCGCGGCTGCTGTTCCGCAGCACCGCCGACGCCGACCGCGGGCACGTCGCCACGGTGTCCGCCACCGACCCCGGCGGCGCGCGGACCGTGTCGCCCCTGTCCTGCAGCAGGGTGTACGCCGCCGGCGGCACCGGGCTCTGCCTGCGCCAGGACGGCGACCTGACCACCTACCAGCTGGCGGTGCTCGACGCGGGTCTCGGGGTGAGCCGGGAGATCCCGCTGGTCGGGCTGCCGAACCGGGCGCGGGTGTCGGCGAGCGGCCGGATGCTCGCGTGGACGGTCTTCGTCACCGGCGACTCCTACAACGGCGGCATGTTCTCCACCCGCGCCGGCATCCTCGACACCGCGACCGGCGACCTGGCCGGGACCCTGGAGGACTACGCGCTGACGCTCGACGGGAAGCCGTACCAGGCCGCGGACCTCAACTTCTGGGGCGTCACGTTCACCCGCGACGACCGCCACTTCTACGCGACGATGTCGACCGCCGGCCACCGCTACCTGGTCGCGGGCGACTTCGCCGCGCACACGATCCGGACGCTGCGGGAGAACGTCGAGTGCCCGTCCCTTTCCCCGGACCAGACACGCGTAGCGTTCAAGTCCGCCGTGGACGATGACCCGGCTCACGGGTGGCGGCTGTCCACACTGGACCTGGCGACGTCGAAGGCGACGCCGCTGGCCGAGACCCGCAGCGTCGACGACCAGCCGGCGTGGCTCGACGACCACACGATCGGCTACGGCGTGCCCCGCGAGCCGGGCCACGCGGACGTCTGGTCGGTCCCGGCCGACGGCTCCGGCGCGGCCCGGCTGCTGATCCCGGAGGCGGAGTCCCCCGCGGCGCTCAGCGACGCTCGTACCGGGCGATGATCACACCCTTCGTGGTCGGGACGCTGCTGGTGAGCGTGAACTCGGTGAGCGGCGCCGGCCCCTCGAACAGGCGCAGGCCCGTACCGAGGGTCAAGGGGTGGATGAGCAGCGTGTAGCGGTCGACCAGGCCGGCGGCGTGCAGGGAGTGCACGAGCGAAGCGCTGCCGATGACGGACAGGTCGTTCCCCGGCTGGTCCTTGAGCTCGGCGACGGTCTTCTCGGCGTCCCCGGCGAGCAGCACGGAGTTCTGCCAGGCGTCGGCGTCCTCGAGGGTGGTCGAGGCGACGTACTTGGTGGCGGCGTCCAGATGGGCGGTGAAGGGGTTGCCGTCCTCGCGCCCGGCCCAGGCGCCGATGAAGTCTTCCCAGGTCCGCCGCCCGAAGAGCATGTCCCCGGCGCGACTCATGCCCTGGCCCATCTCGCGGGCCATGACGTCGTCCTGGTACCGGTTGCCCCAGCCGCCGTGGGCGAAGCCGCCGCGGGTGTCCTCGTCGGGCCGGCCGAGGCCCTGCACGACGCCGTCGAGGGTGACGCTCATGGTGACGCTGATCGAACGCATCGGGTGTCCCTTTCGTTCAGGTGGCGGGTCACCTCCTGTACGAACGGCGGAGCCGCGGATCGACAGCCGGGTCAGTCCAGCTTGCGCAGACCCTCGAGGATGCGGTGCATCAGCTCGTTGTCCGGGGCCGCGAACGCCAGCCGGGGCACCAGGAAACGGCCCGAGGGCGGGCGGGTCGGCGGGATCGTGCGCGGCACCCGCCACGGCAGCCGGTCCGGGGACGTGTCCCGGCCCAGCTGTTCCGGGATCGGGAGCGTCGGCAGCGCGATCGTGCCCGCTTCGGCGAGCCGTCGCGCCGACTGCTCGAAGCGGAGGCGGGCCTGGATGCCGGCCACCGTCCAGTCCGGCTCCTCGTCGGGGTCCGCTGTGACGGACGCCCGGCGTGGCCGGCGTTCGAGCGCGACGGCCCAGGCCGCGGCGGCGAGCGCCGGCAGCAGCAGGCCGGCGATGATGGCGAAACCGGACAGGTCCGCGGCCATCAGGAGGCCCCGGCGACGGGTAGCAGCATGGCGTTCACTTCCGGACTTGCGGTTCTTCCGAAGCATGGCCGACACCTGGATATTCGACGTGAACGAATGTTTCGCGGACCCCGGAACCCCATCATGAACGACGGGCAACGCTCCCGCAAGCGGCCGAACGGGGTGGCCCGTCCGGAGGGTGAAACAGCAGGTCGGAACCGGTTTTCGGGTAGCCGGAACAAGCCCCTCACCCAGTAGTACGGGCGCCGGCGGCGTCCGGTTCACTTTTCTTTTTTGTACACCTCGTGTACGCCGCCGCGGCAAACTCGCGGAATGCGCATTACGACCTTCCTCGTGGCCGCGACGCTGGCGTTCACCGGGCTCGCGTCCCCGGCGCTCGCCGCCGGCGGCAACCCGCTCGAGAAGACGAACGGCTTCTACGTCGACCCGGACTCGAACGCGGCCGCGTGGGTCCGCGCCCACCCGGACGACAGCCTCGCGGGCTCGATCAAGGCGTCCATCGCGAGGAAGCCGGGCGCCCGGTGGTTCGGCAACTGGAGCGGAGACGTCCGCGCGGCGGTCGACGAGTTCACCTACGCCGCCGACGTCGCCGACAAGCTGCCGGTGCTGGTGGCCTACAACATCCCCGGTCGCGACTGCGGCGGCGAGTCGACCGGCGGCGCGGGCGGCCCGCAGGCCTACCGCGACTGGATCGCCGCGTTCGCCGACGGCATCGGCGGCAAGCCGGCGGTGGTGATCATCGAGCCGGACGCGCTCGCCCAGCTCGACTGCCTGCCCGGCGCCGCCCGCCAGACCCGGCTCGACCTGCTGAACTACGCGGCGAGCCAGTTCGCGCAGAAAGCGCCCAGCACGTGGGCGTATATGGACGGCGGCAACGCGACGTGGATCCCGGCGGCCACGATGGCTTCGCGGCTGAAGTCGGCGGGTGTGCGGTCGATCCACGGGTTCGTGCTCAACGTGTCGAACTTCTACACGACCGCGGACTCGACGACGTACGGCAAGGCGGTCGACGCGGCCCTGGGGTACGCGGCGCCGTTCGTCGTCGACACCAGCCGCAACGGCAACGGCCACGGCACGGATTCGGAGTGGTGCAACCCGCCGAAGCGCAAGCTGGGAGCACCGTCCCAGCTCGGCGGCGGGCCGGAGATGCAGCTGTGGATCAAGGTCCCGGGCGATTCGGACGGCAACTGCGGCTACGGCGCGGGCATTCCGGCGGGCACGTTCAGTCCCGCGCTGGCCGATCACCTGATCCAGGGCGACTGACCAAAGCGCCCCAATGTGGCCTTCGGTGCGTTCAACGCACCGAAGGGCCCCTTGGGTGCGTTCAACGCAACCAAGGCCACATTGGGGCGCTCGGGCTCAACCCAGCGAGCAGCTGCGCGCCAGGTCCGCCGGGGTAGCGCCGGCCGGACGTGCGATCGTCCCGGAAGCCGGCGGACGGACCCCGCGCAGCCACCCGCCCAAAGCGTCGAACGCCGTCCGGAAGCACGGCCCGAGCGGCCGCAGCTGGTCCGGGAACTGATCGACCAGCCCGTCGACGTGGTTGCCCCCGACCACCCGGTAGTACCGGTGCAACGACCCGCGCCCGGCCGAAGTGATCATCCGGTCGTACACATCGGAGTCCCGCGTGATCGGCAGCAGCGTGTCCAGCGTCCCGTGCAGCGTCAGCAGCGGCTTCCCGATCCGCCCGGTCAGCGAGATCCGCTCCACCGCCCGCGCCACCGAAGCGGGCCGCGAAGAGTACTCATAGTCCGCGTCACATGAAGGCGTTCCCGAAGCACAGAAAGGAATCCCGGCCGCAAGAGAACCATCGAACGAAGGATCGACCTCCTCCCGGTAGATCCGCTGGGTCAGGTCCCAGTAGACGCGGTAGTGGTAGTCCCACAAGAACTCCGACCCCGGCGCGAACCCGGCGTCCAAAATGGACTGGTGCGCCGCTGACGACCCGGCCGCGTAGGCGGGATACGCGCGAAGAGCCGGCGGCAGGAACGTGAGCAAGTTCGGTCCATCGGCACGCCACAGCGTCCCCTCCCAGTCGACGCCCCCGTCGTAGAGCCACGGCCGGTTCTCCAGCTGCCACCGCACGAGGTACCCGCCGTTGGACAGCCCGGCGGCCAGCGTCCGCGTCACCGGACGGCGGTAGTGCTGAGCCACCGCCGAACGAGCGGCCAGCGTCAGCTGCGTGACGCGCGTGTTCCACTCCGCCAGCGCGTCGCCCGGCCGGACGCCGTCGTCGTAGAACGCGGCGCCGGTGTTGCCCTTGTCGGTCGCGGCGAACGCGTAGCCCTCGGCCAGGGCCTGGTCGCCGATCGCGCGGTCGTTCGCGTACTGCCGCCGCACGCCCGGCGAACCGGCGACGACGAGGCCGCCGTTCCAGTGCGACGGCAGGCGCAGCACGAACTGCGAGTCGTGGTTCCAGCCGTTGTTCGTGTTCGCCTTCGACGTGTCCGGGAAGTACCCGTCGACCTGCACGCCGGGCACCGGGCCGTACCCCGGCAGCCCGGTCGACGTCAGCCCGGCCCAGTCGGCCTCGACGGTGTGCCCGGACGCGAGCGTGCCGGTCGTCGTCAGGTCGGCCAGGCAGGCGGACACGGACTTCTCAGCGCCGGGCACGTCCACCCGGCAGCGCCCGGCCGAAGCCGACGCCGATGCGGGCAGCGCCGCCGCGAGCGCCCCCGCCAGAACCACAACCAGCCATCTGCGCACGGTTCACCTCCGGTCTCGATGGAACAGAACCCAAGCGCGTGCGCCCGGCCAGAGCCACCCCGACGGTCACCATGAATCGCCGCGGGGATGTGGTGGACGGCCACATGGTCCGAACCGGCGAGCCGACCTAGCGTCGCTGGAAACCCTCTCAACGACGAGAAGGACTCCCCCATGCGCAAGCTCGCCTTCGCCGGACTCGCCGCGATCACCGCCGCCGTGCTCACCACCGTCGGGGTGGCGAGCGCCGATCCACCGCCCTCGTCCCTGGTCCAGGTCTCGAACTTCGGCGCCAACCCGGGCGCACTCGCGATGTACACCTACACACCGTCCGGGCTCGAGGCCGGCCGCCCGGTGGTCGTCGCCCTGCACGGCTGCACGCAGAGCGCCGCCGACTACTACGCCCACTCCGGCTGGCCCGAGCTGGCCGACAAGTGGCGGTTCGAAGTCGTGTTCCCGCAGACGTCCACCGCGAACAACTCGCTGAAGTGCTTCACCTGGTTCGACCCCGCCGACGACACGCGCGGCAAGGGCGAGGCCGCATCGGTCAAGTCCATGGTGGACAAGGCGATCGGCGACCACGGCTCGGACCGCTCGCGAGTGTTCGTCACGGGCCTGTCGGCCGGCGGCGGCATGACCGCGGACCTGCTCGCCGCGTACCCGGACGTCTTCGCCGGCGGCGGCATCGATGCGGGATTGCCCGCGCAGTGCGCGACCAGCATCACGCAGGCGTCGAGCTGCCAGCAGAACAACCAGAACCTGACGCCCGCGCAGTGGGCGTCGAAGGTCAAGGCGCAGTACCCCGGTTACAGCGGGCCGTGGCCGCGCGTCGCGATCTGGCAGGGCACCGGCGACTACACCGTCTACCCGGTCAACGGCACCGAGCTGCGCGACCAGTGGACCGCGGTGCACGGGATCTCGCAGACGCCGACGAGCACGCAGTCCCTGCCCGGCGGCACGACGCTGACGAACTACGGTGACAAGGTCCAGCTGTACTCGATCGCCGGCATGGGCCACGGCACCGCGGTCGACCCGGGCACCGGCGCGACGCAGTGCGGCAGCACCGGCGCGTACTTCCTCGCGGGCATCTGCTCCAGCTACTACACGGGCCTGTTCTTCGGGCTGGACAAGGGATCCGGGACCACGCCGACCACCACGACAGCACCGCCGACGACCACGACCACCACCCCGCCCGCGGGCGCCTGCGTGAACGCCAGCAACTACGCCCACACCCAGGCGGGCCGCGCGCACCAGAGCGCCGGCCAGACCTACGCGAACGGCTCCAACCAGGCGATGGGCCTGTGGAACACGTTCACCACGCACGCCCTGCGCGAGACGTCGTCGGGCTACTGGGTCCTCGCCGACGGGCAGTGCTAGAGGAAGATCGGCATCGGGTTGAGGTCGTCGTACGCGTGCGGCTCGGTCAGCCGGCCGAGCCGCACGGGCACGTCGTAGAGCCGGCCGGGCGCGAACCGCGCCCAGAGCCCCCGCATCCCCGGCACGAGCACCTTGACCACGGGCAGGCCGATGTCCGGCCGGGTCTGGTCGAGCACGAACACCTCCAGCCCGGCCCGCTCGAGTTCCGCGCGGACATCCGCCGGGTGCGCGTGGCCCACCGCGGGCAAGTCCGGGTCCGGGAGCAGGTAGGAGTGCTCGGCCACCGACGCGTCCCGCAGCCATCGCACCGCGTCCGGGTCGTCGCCGAGCCGGCCGGCGAGGACCGCGGGCAGCAGCTGGTTCAGCTCGGTCAACGCCCGCCGCAGCGCGACGGCCGGGTCGGGGTGTGCGCCGAAGCCCAGCATGATCTCTTCAGATCCGTCGGTACGCCGGGACAGCGCGACCCGCACCGGCACCCGGACGTCGGACGTCACGTCGAGCGCCCACACCTCGCGGCCCAGCCCGGCGTGGACCTCGCGCAGTTCGTCGATCCACGGGTCGCCGGAGAGGTCGACGCCCGGCTGCCGGGTGCGGTTGTACCACCACAGCGCGACGGCGTCGCGTTCCACGACTTCGAGCATCCCGTGCAGCACCGCGTCTTCCAGGGTGCCGCCCGCGGCGTTGCCGTTCGAGTCGGCGACGACCGACGGCGGCCGAGGCGCGCCGAAGTACAGCAGGCCGGTCGGGAACAGCCGGTGCTCGCCGCGGGTCAGCGACCACACCGGCGTCCAGTCCAGTGCGGCGTCGTCGTCGAAGGGCTCGCAGACGAACTGGAACGGACCGTGGCTCGCGTTGCCGCGCGCCCGATCGGCGTACTGGCGCTCGTGGAACAGCTGGCAGGTGTCGGGGTGCACGGCCCGGTCACCCAGCGAACGGAAGCTGCCGCGCACCCGTTCCTCGTCACCGTCGTACTGGCCACTGTGGCGTTCGAGGGCTTCGCACAACGCGCTGACCTCGGCTTCCAGCGGCGTGGCGCCCTTGCCGCCGTTCTCCGCGCGAAGCGCCGCGCCGAGCTGTGCCACGCCCCGCCGCCCCAGCGCGACGTTCGGCCCCGAGCGGACCGAGTTGAAGAACGCCGGCCCGCGCGGGTCGCGTCGCAGCTCCTTGACGACGCCGGTGAGCGGACTGACCAGGTGGCGGTAGGTCTCCAGCACCCGCTCCGGCGACAGCGCGCGGCGCCCGGCCTGGTCGAGCACCACGGGCCGGCGCGTCCGCTCGCGCACCAGCTCCGGATCGCCGCAGGACGCGCACTGCGGACGGGCGCGCACCTCGTGCCGTTCGCCGGTCAGGTCGCGGCTGTCGAACGTCCACAGTGCCCGCTGACCGGGATACCGCTGCCCGGCCAGCCACTTGACCGCTTCCAGCGCGACGAGGTTGAGCGCGACGGCGGACAGCGGCGGGAGCGTCACCTCGGGACGCGGCACCGGGCCGGGCAGGCCGAGCGCGTCCCGCACGTGTGCCTCCGCCGCGCGGTTGCCCCACAGCCGCGTGGTCAGGCAGTGCCGGCAGGGGCCGTCGCCGGGGGTGAAGAACGGGCCGATCCACACCCGCGCGCCGACCGGTTTGGCAAGCAGCCACGGACGTCCGGTGACGCGG
Organism: Amycolatopsis sp. NPDC051371; assembly: GCF_040682155.1. NCBI lineage: Bacteria > Bacillati > Actinomycetota > Actinomycetes > Pseudonocardiales > Pseudonocardiaceae > Amycolatopsis > Amycolatopsis sp. NPDC051371. The sequence goes on along the minus strand of NZ_JBFBAG010000016.1, from coordinate 82,783 downwards.
TGCTCGGCGTCCACTTCGGACAGTCGCGGGTCGAGGTAGTCCCGGCACAGCACCACGGACAGATCCGCGGGCCCGTCGACGAGCGTCAGCCCGGCCGCGCGGAAAACCCCGGCCGCGGCGGGGTCCGCGCCCACGAGCGCGACCGTGCCGGACACGGGTTCGACGCCCATCGCGTCCCAATAGGCTGCCGCCGCCGGGTCCGCGCCGGGCGTCCGCAGGCCGATCAACTGCTCCTCGGCCAGCCGGTTCAGCACTCCGGCGGCCGCGTCGGCCGGGACGTCGCCGGGCAGGTCACGGCGCAGCGCGGCGAAGTTCCTGGTGCCGTCGAGCAACGGCGCCAGCGCCTCGACGTGCGGCCCGCTCAGCGCCGTGGCGCCGTCTTCGGACAGCACGTACACCGCGTCGCCGGGCACCACCGCCGTGCTCAGGTGCCGCTTGAACCCGACCGGGTCGGTCACCCCGTGGCCGTACCCCGCTCCGGGCCGTCGGTCAGGCAGGGGCTGACCGATCCGTCACCCAGGGAGAACAGCTGGGTCCCGGCCGTCGCGCGGCCGTCCAGCGGGACGACCGTCAGCCCGGGCACGTCGGCCGGACCGGTCCCGAACGCCGCCGTCAGCGCACTTGCGAACTCGTTCACGAGTTCTCCTTCCGTCCGTCCGCATCTTCGCCCGGTCGCCGGGCTCCCACCAGGGCCGGACGGGGGACTCAGTGCAGCAGCCCGGTCAGCAGCACCGCGGTCAGCCGCCGGGCCTCCGGGCCGGTTCGCGCCGACGTCGTCGCCGTCATGGCGAGCCGGACGTCCTCGAGGGACACCCGGGGCCGCAGGACGCCGTCGGCGCGGGCCCGCTCGACCAGCTTCGCGAACGCCTCGGCGTGCGCGCGGCGCCGGTCGGCGAACTCCGGTCCTTCGAGGACACCCATCAGCCCGGGCTCCTCGACGCGCCACTCGCCGAAGCGGTGGAACGTGCGGGTCAGCGCGCGGCGGCTGTCCGGGTCGGCGAGCGCGGCCCGCAGCTGCTCCCCGCACCGGTCCACCTGGCCGGCGAGCACGGCCGCGAGGAGGTCGTCGCGGGACGGGAAGTGCCGGTGGACCGTGGCGGGCGCCAGGCCCGCGCGCCGGGCGATCTCCCGCACCGGCAGGTCCGGGCCGTGCCGCGCGAACGCCGTGTGCGCGACCGCGACGAGGTGGCGGCGGTTGTCCTCGGCGTCCGCCCGGCGTTTCCGAGTCAGTTCGTCCCGCACGGCTCTCACTTCCCCGCTCGTCGCCTTTGATCACTCCTAGCGTAGGCGCGGTCAGCGTGTCCGAGGTGGAGGAGTGATCGTGTTCGCAAGCCGGTTCGAGCGGTTCGGCCCGCCGGAAGTCCTGTCGGTGGGGGAGCTCCCGGAGCCGCACGCCGGGCCGGGCGAGGTGCGGATCCGCGTGCGGACCGCCGGTGTCTCGCCTGTGGACCTGGCGATCCGCGCCGGGAAGTCGCGTTCGCCGATCGCCCTGCCGCACATCCCCGGGGTCGACGCCGCGGGTGTCGTGGACGAGGCCGGTCCCGGGGCCGCGGTCGGCGACGAGGTGTTCGGCGCGGTCGACGTCGCCCGGCTCGGCGGGGCGACCGCCGAGTTCGCCGTGCTGGCGTTCTGGGCGCCCAAGCCGGCGTCGATGCCGTGGGAGCAGGCCGGTGCGGCGGGCTCCGGGATCGAGACGGCCACTCGCGCGCTCGACCTCCTGGACGTCCGGGACGGCATGACGCTGCTGGTCGACGGCGCGTCCGGCGGGGTCGGCAGTCTCGTCGTCGGCTTGGCGCTCGCGCGGGGTGCCCGGGTGATCGGGACGGCCGGCAACCTCGAGTTCGTCGAAAGCCTGGGCGCCACACCGGTTCCGTACGGCCCCGGCCTGGCCACGCGGGTGTCCGGCCCGGTCGACGCGGCCCTCGACGTCGCGGGCAAGGGCTCGCTGCCGGAGCTGGTCGCGCTGACCGGATCGCCGTCGTCGGTGGTCACGCTGGCCGACTTCAGCGGGCCGCCCCAGGGCGTTCGCGTGTCGGTCGGCGCCTTGGGCGGCGAGCCGGACGGGCGTCGCGGCCTCGCTGCGGCCGCGGCGCTCTTCGACGAGGGCCGGTTTCGCGTGCCGGTCGAGGAGGTCTTCGCCGACGCGGCCGCCGCGCACACCGCCGCCGAACGCGGGCCGCGGCGGGGAAAGCTGGTCGTCGCGGTCAGCGAGTAGTCGTCCGCACGATCGCCGTCCACTCGGCGGGCCGGTCCGGGCCCCGCTCGCCGAGTGCGATCAAGGCGCAGTCCCGGCCCTGCGCGAAGAGCGACTGCGCGATGGTCGTGAGCCCGGCGCGGCCGGCGTCCGGGTCGTCGTCCCACCCGGCGACCGCGACGTCCTCGGGCACACGCAGGCCACGGCGCTTGGCCGCGTCGAGAATGGCGAAGGCGAGCTGGTCGCTCATGGCGGTCACCGCATCGGGCTCGGTGTCGAGGAGCGCTTCGGCCAGCTTCGCGGCGTCGTCGCGGTCGTTGCGGGCGACGACGGCGACCGGCAGGCCACCCGGGTCGCCGAGGTGGTCGTAGATGCCGAGGAGCCGTTCGCGGGTGACCGGGAAGGCCACGGTTTCCGCCGCGGGCCCGGTTTCCAGCCTCGGCCGGCGGTCACGGTCGAAGGGAAAGCTCAGCACGGCCGGCCGCCGGGCGCCGGCGAACGTGCGCGCGGCCAGCTCCCGCGCGGACTCGCGGTTGTCGATGCTGACCACGTGAGCGCCGGCGAACGCGGGCCCGCCGTGGATCGCGACCGGCTTGCCGAGGCCGCTCACGACGTCCAGCACGGGGTCGGAGTCGACGGTCGTCCAGACGATGTAGCCGTCGACCGACGCCGACCGGACGCGTTCGACGTCGTCGTCCGCGCCGGTGGTCGGGATGAGGTTCAGCCCGCTCCCGCGCTCGCGGCAGACCTCGGCGACGCCGGCCAGGAACCGGCGGGCCTGCGGGTCTTCGAAGGCGTAGGCGAGGTGTTCGCCGAGCACGACGCCGATCGCGCCGTTGTGGCGGCGGCGCAGGGATCGCGCGGTGGGGTCGGGCCCGCGGTAGCCGAGCTCGGCCGCGACCTCGCGGACCCGGCGCAGCGTCTCCGGGGCGACCCGGTCGGGCTGGTTGTAGCAGTACGACACGGTCATCGCCGAGACGCCGCAGCGGCGCGCGACGTCCGCCATCGTCGGTCCGGACATGAGCCCACCCTAGCTGTGTATCGTTAAACAATGCTCGTCGAGCCCCGCACCCGGCTCGCGCTGGGAGCACTCAGCGCCGCCTGCTTCGTGTCCGTGACCTCGGAGAACCTGCCCGTCGCCCTGCTGCCGCAGCTCGCGTCCGGACTGGCCGTCGGGGACTCCGCGATCGGGCTGCTGATGACCGGGTACGCGCTGGTCGTGGCGGTTTCGGTGGTGCCGCTGGTGGCGCTCACGTCGCGCTGGGACCGCCGGATGACCGCGCTGGTCACGCTGGGGATGATCGTGGTGTCGAACGTGGTCCTGGCGATCGCGCCGGACTACGGCGTCGCCGTCGCGGCCCGGCTGGTGGCGGCCGTGGGCCACGGCGTGTTCTGGTCGGTGGTCGCGTCGATGGCCGCCCGCCTGCTCGGGCCCGGCCAGGGCGGCCGCGCGACGGCGGTGGTGTTCGCCGGGAACTCCCTGGCGTTCCTGTTCGGGCTTTCGGCGAGTTCGTGGCTCGGCGCGACCCTCGGCTGGCGGCCCGCGGTCCTGGCGGTCGCGGTCGTCGCGGCGCTGACGGCGCTGGTCATCCGCCTCACGGTCGGCCCGATGCCCGCGGGGGAGCCCGCCGACCGGGGGCGCCTGGTCATCGCCGACCGCTCGCTGCTCCCGGTCCACCTGACGACGCTGCTGGTGGTGACCGGCCACTTCGCGGCGTTCACGTACATCACGGCGATCATCGCGCGGTACGTGCACCTGACCGGTTCATCGACGTCGTTGCTGCTGTTCGCCCACGGAACCGTCGGTCTGGTCGGCCTGGTCCTGATCGGCCGCCACATCGACCGGCACCCGCGAGCGACGGCGCTGGTGACGACGGGCGGTCTGGCTGCTTGCATGCTGGCGCTGCTGGTCTTGCCGGGCCCGGTCGCCGCGGGAGCCGCGATCGTGGCGTGGGCCGGGCCCGCGGCGGGGATCGGAGTGGTGCTGCAGGCGGCGGTCCTGCGAGTCGCGAAGAGCCGGCCGGACCTGGCGTCGGCGGTGTACATCGTGGCGTTCCAGATCGGCATCGCGTTGGGGGCCGCGCTGGGCGGGCTCGGGTTGGACCACGGAATGCTGCCGGCGGCGGTAGTGATCGCGGCGGCCGGCGGCCTCACCTCGGCGATCGTCGTGCGCCGGTCCGCGGCCTTCGAGCGCTGAAGGGCACCTTCAGCCGCCCAGCCGGTGCACCCGCAACGCCAGCTGGATCTCCAACGCCCGCTCCGGCGACTGCCACTCCTCCCCCAGCAGCGACGCCACCCGCTCCAGCCGCTGCACCACCGTGTTCACGTGGACGTGCAGCACATCCTTCGTCCGAGCCAGCTGCGATCCGCTCGCGAAGTACGCCCGCAGCGTCGCCACCAGCTCCGTCCCCCGGCGCGCGTCGTAGTCCAAAACCGGACCCAGCGTCTGCCGCACGAACCCGTCCAAATCCGCGTGGTCACCCAGCAACTGCCCCAGGAACCCCAGCCCCGCCATCGCCGCGCCTTCGCCGGTCCGGCCCAGCGCCAGCAGCGCCCGGACGCACCGCGCCGCCTCCCCGTGGGCCGCGGCGATCGATGACGGTCCGCTCGCCGGGCCCGCCGCGCCGACCGTCACCGGACGGCCGGTCGCCGCGCCGAGGTCGGCCGCCACTCGCCGCGCCAGCTCGTCCGGGTCGCCCGCGCCCAGCAGGACGACCTCCTCCGCGTGCACCCCGACCAGCGTCGCGTGCCGAGCGGCCGCGCTCGCCACGCGCCGCCGGGAGCCGCCGTCCGCGTGCGCGACCAGCACCGCGTGCGGCGCCGACAGGTCGATCCCCAGCCGGCGGCCGCGCGCCAGCAGCGCCCGCGGGTTGCGGTCGGGCGCCGTGAGCAGGTCGGTCAGCAGCTCGCCGCGGACCTCGTCCTCGGCGCGCACCACCGACCGCCGCAGCATCAGCAGCAACGCCGTCACGACGCCTGCGCGTTCGAACAGCCGCCGGTCCGGATCGGTGAGCCCGTCGCGGCCGGCCAGCACCAGGCTGCCGAGCGCCTCGGGACCGGCCTGCACCGCGCACACCCAGGTGTCCTTTGTGGACACCGCTCGCCCGGCGGCGCGGGCCGCGGCGAGGGCGTCCGGATCGAGCGCCGCCGGTTCCGCCGAGCTGGCCAGCAGCGTGCGATCGGCGTCGTAGACCGTGAGGTCGCCGTGCAGCACCCCGGCGACGGCCGCCGCGACGTCCGGCAGGTCGCCGCCGCGCAGCACCAGGTCGGTCAGCCGGTCGTGCGCGTCCTGGGCGCGTTCCATCGCCTCGGTGTGCGCGCGGATCGTCGCGTTGGCCTCGTTGAGCTCGGCGACGGCGCGGCGGGTCTGGTCGAGCAGGTTCGCGCTGTCGAGCGCGATCGCCGCGTGGTCGGCGAGCGACGACAGCAGCGCCACCTCGTCCGCGGAGAACTCCCGCGTGCCCCGATCCGACGCGAAGAGCACCCCGAGCACCTTCGGCCCGATCGCCAGGGGGACGCCGAGGATCGCGGTCAGGCCCTCGTCCTGGACGCCGGAGTCGATGTGGCGCGTGTGCTTGAACCGGTCGTCGTGGAAGTAGTCCGACGTCGCGTACGGCCGCGCGGTCTGCGCCACCAGCCCGCCGAGGCCCTCCCCCATGCCGAGCACGATCTGCTGGAACTCCGCCGACACCGACCCGTCGCTGACCCGGACGTAGGTCCGGTTCTCGGCCTCGTCGTTGAGCGACAGGTAGGAGACGTCGACGTTGAGCAGCGACCGCGCCCGCCGGACGATCGAGCGCAGCACGGTGTCCGGATCGGACAGTGCGGCGAGCTCGCTCGCGGTGTCGAACAGCGCGCCGAGCTGGGCTTCCCGCCGCCGGTGCTCCGCGAGCGTCTCGCGGATCCGCAGGGCCAGCTCGCCCGCGCTGGCCAGGGCGGTCAGGTCGGCCGGGCCGAGGGCGCCTTCGGCGCGGGCGGCCACGACGACGTGCGCCAGCTGCTCGCTGCTCGCCCCGGAGGCGAGCAGGTCGAGCAGCCGGCGCAGCGCGTCCGTGGGTGCGGTCACGGCCGTCATGCTAGGGCGAAACGGCCGCCGTCTCCGCCTCGACGTCCTCGTCGTGCAGCGACTCCCCGCGCGTCTCGCGGGCCGCGAGCAGTGCGATCACCGTGATCAGGCACATCGCGGCGACGTACAGCGACACCGGCACGGTGCTGCCCCAGGCGGAGAACAGCGCGACGGCGATCAGCGGGGCGACGGCACCCGCGGCGATCGACGACAGCTGGCCGCCGACCGACAGCCCGGTGTAGCGTACCCGCGTCGGGAACTGCTCGGCGAAGAACGCGGCCTGCGGGCCGTACATCGCGCCGTGCAGCACCAGCCCGACGGTCGCGGCCAGCACGATCACCGGCGTCGACTTCGTGTCCAGCAGCGCGAAGAACGCGAAGCCCCACAAGGCCATCCCGATCGCGCCGAACAGGTACACCGGACGGCGGCCGACGCGGTCGGACAGCGCGCCCCACAGCGGGATCGCCACGAAGTGCACGGCCGAGCCGATGAGCACCGCGCTCAGGCCGACGCCCTTGGGCAGGTGCAGCCCGGTCGTGACGTACACCAGGATGAACGCGGTGATCACGTAGTACGAGACGTTTTCCGCCATCCGGGCGCCGATCGTGATCAGCACCTGGCGCCAGCTGTTGCGGAAGACCTCGACGACCGGGACGTGCTTCTCGGTGCGCGTCTCGGCCTGCTGCTGGGCAGCCAGGAACACCGGCGACTCGGCGACGGCCAGCCGGATCCACAGCCCGATCAGCAGCAGCACGCCCGAGAGCAGGAACGGGACGCGCCAGCCCCAGGCCATGAACGTCGCGTCGGATTGGGTGGCCGAGAGGATCGCCAGGACGGCGGTCGCGAGGAGGTTGCCGCCGGGCGCGCCGCACTGCGGCCAGCTCGCCCAGAACCCGCGGCGGCGGTCGTCGCCGTGCTCGGAGACGATCAGGACGGCCCCGCCCCACTCACCACCCAGCGCGAAGCCCTGCACAAGGCGCAGCAGCGTCAGGAGGACAGGAGCCGCGACACCCGCGCTCGCGTACGTCGGCAGCACGCCCATCAGGCAGGTCGAGCCGCCCATCAGCACCAGGCTGACGATCAGGAGCTTCTTGCGGCCGAGCCGGTCGCCGTAGTGGCCGAAGACGAGGCCGCCGATCGGGCGGGCGAGGAACCCGACGGCGTAGGTCAGGAACGCCAGCAGCGTGCCGGTCAGCGGGTTCGCGGTCGGGAAGAACAGCTTGTTGAACACCAGCGCGGCGGCCGAGGTGTAGAGGAAGAAGTCGTACCACTCGATGGTGGTGCCGATCAGGCTCGCGCCGACGATCTTGGCGATCGCCGACCGGTTCGGTTGACTCACTGCGGGCTCCACTTCCTTGTGGTGACAGGGTTTCTAGGCAGCGGTCCAGCCGCCGTCGAGCGGGATGGACGCCCCGGTGACGTGGCCGGCGTGCGGCGAGCACAGCCACGTCACCAGGGAAGCGACGTCGTCGGCTTCGATGAGCTTCTTGATGGCGGCGCGCCGGAGGAGAACCTCGGCGACGACGTCCTCACGCGGGATGTCGTGCTCGGCGGCCTGCGCGTCGATCTGGCCGTCGACCAGCGGGGTGCGGACATAACCGGGGTTCACGCAGTTGCTGGTGACGCCGTGTTCGGCCCCTTCGAGCGCGGCGACCTTGGAGAGACCTTCGAGCCCGTGCTTGGCGGCGACGTACGCGGACTTGAAGGCGGAGGCGCGCAGCCCGTGGACGCTCGACATGTTGACGACCCGGCCGAAGCCCCGGGCGTACATGGCCGGAAGCGTGTGCCGGATGAGCAGGAAGGGAGCGGTGACCATCAGCGCCTGGATGCGGGTGAACACGTCCGGCGGAAAGTCTTCGAGGGGCGCGACGTACTGGATCCCGGCGTTGTTGACCAGGATGTCGACCTCGGCGGGCAGGGCATCGATGGTGCCGGGATCGGTCAGGTCGGCGACGTGCGCCCAGCCCCCGACCTGGGCGGCGACGGCTTCGGTGCGCTCACCGTCGATGTCGACGACGTGCACCTTGGCCCCGGCCGCCGCGAGAGCGCGGACGCAGGCCAGGCCGATACCGCCGGCCCCGCCGGTGACGAGGGCGGTGCGCCCGTCCAGATCGCTGGTCATGGACGGGAACGGTAAGCGTGGCCCGGGTCGCGGGCTATGTGCGAGGGAGCTACAGCTCGCGAAGGTCCTGTGGGGTCGAGCGACACACGTCGATCAGGAAGGCCTGCCACGATCGGGTGGAGATTTCGAGGGTGCCGCCGGAGCGGTCCTTGGTGTCGCGGATTTTTGCCGCAGGTCCGAGCGCGACTTCGACGCAGTTGTCTTCGCCTGAATAGCGGGAGGTCCGCCACTCACTCATCCGGGCCTCCGAGTTCGGCGATCACCTCCCTGACGAACGCACAGCTTTCTTGCTCGCTCAGGGCCAGCGCCGCCAAGGTCTGGGCGGCCAACCGGTAGTCCGCCACCTGCTCGGCAGCGTAGAGGTAGGCGCTGGACCGGTATTGCTCGATGAAGACGATCGGCGGCAGGTTCGGGAATTCGAGGATCACGAACGGCCCGCACAGCCCCGGATGGAATCTCGGGGCGCCGCGGAGGACCTGCAGCGAAACGTTGCTCCGCCCGGTCCAGCCGAGCAGGAACCGGAGCTGGTCGATCATGACCGCCGGCGCGATGAACCCCGGCCGCAGCGCCGCCTCGGCGACCACCGCCTGGAAACCGGTCGGCCACGGTCCGGCCAGCCGGTTCCGCCGGGTTTCCCGGGCCGCGGCCAGTCGCTCGTTGTTCTCGCCGACCACCCCGAAACCGGCCAGCGCGATCCGCGCGTAGGCCGGGGTCTGCAGCAGTCCCGGGATCAGCGCCGGTTCCCACCCGAACAACTCGCTCGCCTCGCGCTCGTACTGCACATATGTCCCGGGCTCGAGCGAAACGCTGGGCATCACTTTCTCGAGCCAGCTCACTTCGGCCGCGGTGCGCGCCAGCTCCAGCAACCTGGACCGCTCCTCCGGCTCCACCACGAGTACCCCCATCAGCAGAGCCACGACCTCGGCGAGCGTCTCGCCTGCCTCGGCGCGGACCTGATCGGCCGGGCGGGCGTGCTCGACGAGATCGCCGCCGCCCGCCTGCCCGCCCACGGATGGATCCCCGAGTGCGGGCCGGATCCGCGCCGGCGTCGCACGCACTACGTCGGCCGCGGCGAAGTCCGGCTCGGCCTCATCTACTTCGCGAGCTGCGGCGCGGGCTGTTTCCCTTTCTACGCCACCGATTCCGCGGGCAAGACCGATCGGCACGAGCGGTGCGAAAAGTGCGTCAAGGAGACCTACCGCCTCATGAGCGTTCCTCCAGCACCGCCAGGTAGTGCACGTTCGTCATGACGCCGAGGACGTTGCCGAACGGGTCGACGACCGACGCGGTCACGAACCCGGGCCCCCGCTCGGTGATCGGCTCGTGCTCCTTCGCGCCCAGCTCGCGCAGGCGCGCGACGGTGCCTTCGAGGTCGTCGACGTGCCAGTAGACGATCTCGCCGCTCGGCCCGCCCATGCTCGCCGGGACGTACTTGCGGTCGATCAAGCCGAGTTCGTGCTGGTAGTCGCCGATGCGGAACTCGGCGTACCCGGGCCGGTGGAAGTACGGCTCGATCCCGAGGAACTCGGTGTACCAGGCCTGCGCGGCCGCGTGGTCGTCGGCGAAGTAGGAGACGGTGGCCATTCCTCGCAGCATGTCTGTTCCCTCTCGAGCGGGTTCAAGCGGTGTGGAGCCATCATGCGGAGTGAAAGTGCGCACCGAATGAGCACTTTGTTTGCGAGACTCCTCCCATGCGCGCCGACCGTCTCGTGGCCACCCTCCTGCTGATGCAGACGCGCGGCCGCGTCACGGCCGCCGAACTGGCGACCGAGCTGGAGATCTCCGTCGCGACGGCCCGGCGCGACCTCGAAGCGCTCTCGACGGCGGGGGTGCCCGTCTACCCGCAGCCAGGGCGCGGCGGTGGCTGGCGGCTGGTCGGGGGCGCGCGCACGGACCTGTCCGGCCTGACCGCGCGCGAGGCGCAGGCGCTGTTCCTCCTGGCCGGCCCGGCCGCGGCGGCGGCCCCGGAGGTCAAGTCGGCTCTGCGAAAACTGATGGGCGCGCTGCCCGGCACGTTCCGCGCGGAGGCCTCGGCGGCCGCCGAGGCCGTCCTCGTCGACCAGGCAGGCTGGGGCGAGCGAGTGAAGGACCGGCCGCCGATGGTCGAGCTGCTGCGGGACGCCGTCATCGCGCGGCGGCGCGTCCGGTTCACCTACAGCGGGCAGGAGCGGCTCGCGGACCCGTGGGGGCTGGTCGACAAGGACGACGTCTGGTACCTCGTCGCGGGGACTCCGAAGGGCCGCCGGACGTTCCGGGTGGACCGGATCGCCGAGGCCGCCGCGACCGACGACGCCGCGGATCGCCCGGCGGACCTCGAGCTGGCGAAGGTGTGGGAAGAAGTCGTCGAGGAGATCGAGAAGCGCCGGTCGCTCCTCACCGCCGACGTGGTGCTCGACCGCCGCTACTTCGGCGTGCTTCGCGACCGGTTCGGCCGGCACTGCGAGCTGGTCGCGGACCTGCCGGGTGACCGGGTCCGGGCGAGGGTAGCGGCACCCGCGCCGATCATGATCGCGCAGGAGCTGGCGGGCTGGGGCGCGCTCGTCGAGGTGGAGGGTCCCGAGTCCGTCCGGACCGAACTCGCCCGGCTCGGCGCGGAGCTGGTTGCCCGCTATGCCCCGGAATGACGTGAATGCCTCATTCATGTCGTCCGGCGCCCTGAACGAGTCATTCACGGCGTCTCAGGTGTCCTGCGCACACCCCCTGTGGCCACTATCCTCGGTGAACGGCGTTAATCACTCCACAGTGGACATTAGGAGGGCCTACTACGGGTGTCCGTTACCCTCCGGTATCTGGCCGTTCGGAGTATCCGCGATCACCCGTTTGCTGTTACTGTGACGCCTCCGTGACCTGAACGAGTGTTCGGTGACAACTGCTGTGACAACCGGAGCTTCGCTCCGGGCCGGGGGCTCCGCCACCGGTCCCCGAAAGCCTGCGGTGAGGGCAGACGATGCGTGACGATGTGGTCGAGGCGAGTGCGGTGGTCGGGCACACGCCGGACGTGGTGTGGCAGATCGTCGGATCGCCGGAGTGGTACTCGAGGTTCGTGCCCGAGATCGCCGGGTGCGAAATCCACGAACACGCCGCGCGCGGCCGAGGGCCCAAGGGCGTGATCCGGATTGCTCCCGAGCGCGGGCCGATGATGGAGGCGCAGGTCCAGGCCGTCGTGTACCGGCCGGGCGAACACGTCGTGTGGTGCGGCGTCCCCGACGAGGGCACGTGGGTCTCGCTCGAGCTGAGACCGCTGGCCGGCGGGAAGACCGAGCTGTTCGTCCGGATGATGCTGCCGCCGTCGCACCTGGATCTGGTGTCGTCGGTGAAGAAGGACGTCCGCGCCCTCGCGCGGCGTCTCGACCTGCATCTGGCCGGGGAGTCCGACCCCGACGCCGACCGGGACGGCAACAAGGCCACCAAGCTGCGCACCACGAGCGTCCTGGTGCGCGCCGGCGTCCTCAGCGCGGGCCGGCCGGACAAGATCGCCCGCCAGCTCAGCTCCCTCGCGCAGTGGGGCGCCACCATCGCCGGCGGCTACCAGGCCGCCGCGGCCCGCGTCCCCGACGAACCCGCCCTGCACGACGAGCGCAGCCTTCGCACCTTCCGCCAGGTCCAGGAGCGCAGCGACCGGCTCGCGAACGGGCTGAGCGAGCTCGGCGTCGGCGAACGCGACCGGATCGCGCTGATGTGCCGCAACCACGCCGCGATGGTCGAGTCGTTCGTCGCCGCCAGCAAGCTCGGCGCCGACCTGATCCTGCTCAACACCGGCCTGTCCGCGGCCTCGGTCAAGGACGTCCTCGCCGAGCACGAGCCGGCCGCCGTGCTGGCCGACGACGAGTTCGCGCAGACCATCGCGAACGTCCCGGGCGACTTCGCCCGGATCAGCACGTGGCCGGACGCCGAGACCGGCTACCCGACCGTCGACGAGCTGATCCACGCCGCGCCCGCCGACCCGCCCAAACCGGTCGACCGGCCGGGCCGCGTGGTCGTGCTCACGTCCGGGACTTCCGGGACGCCGAAGGGCGCGCGCCGCCCCACGCCGAAGGGCATGGGGACGGCCGCGGCGATCCTCGACCGGATCCCGCTGCGCGCCGGCGACCGGATCCTCGTCGCGGCGCCGCTGTTCCACAGCTGGGGCCTGGCCGCGATGCAGCTCGGCATGGCGCTGCGGGCGTCGCTCGCGCTGATCCGCAGGTTCGACGCCGAGGAGACGCTGCGGGCGATCGCCGAGCAGAAGTGCGACGCGCTGTTCGCGGTACCGATCATGCTGCAACGGATCACGGACCTGCCCGAGCGGGTGCGGGCGCGCTACGACCTGTCGTCGCTGCGGATCGTCGCGAGCAGCGGGTCGGCGCTGTCCGGCACGTTCGTCACGCAGTTCATGGACACCTTCGGCGACGTCCTCTACAACTTCTACGGCTCGACCGAGGTGTCCTGGGCGAGCATCGCCGACCCGGGCGACCTGCGCGCGGCGCCGAGCACGGCCGGGCGCTGCCCGCTCGGCACGCGCGTCGCGATCCTCGACGAGGAGCGCAAGCCCGTCCCGCCCGGCGGCGAGGGCCAGATCTTCGTCGGCAACGACATGCTGTTCGACGGCTACACGAACGGCACCGACCCGGCGCGCGCGGCGGACCTGATGGCCACCGGCGACGTCGGCTACCTCGACGCGGCGGGCCGCCTGTTCGTCACCGGCCGCGCCGACGAGATGATCGTGTCCGGCGGCGAGAACGTGTTCCCGCGTCCGGTCGAGGAAGCGCTGGTGGCGCTGCCCGGCGTGCACGACGCGGCGGTGGTCGGCGTGGCGGACGCGGAGTGGGGCCAGCGCCTCGCGGCGTACGTCGTCCCGCGGCGCGGCGCCTCGCTGCACGCCGAGGACATCCGGGCCTACATCCACCAGCGGCTGGCCCGGTTCGCCGTGCCGCGGGACGTGTACTTCGTGCCGGACCTGCCGCGCAACGCGACGGGCAAGATCCTCAAGCGCCTGCTGCACGACGACACCTGGCCGGTCAGCAGCGAGTACTGATGCCCGAGCACACGCCCGACGGCCGCTACATCATCGTGAACGGCCGTCGCTGGCGCGCGACGGATCCGGAGATCCCGGACGACGTCCGCGACCGCCTGCAGAAGCACCTGATGGCGGCGCGGCGCGTCCAGGATCGCGCGCGCACCCAGCTGGCGAAGGTGGCGTTGGGCGAACGCGGCGACCCGTGGTGGGAGCAGACGTCCGCGCAACGCCGTGAGCGGTGGGAAAGCGGGCTCGCCGAGCTCGATCAGCCCAACGGCTGACGCAGCACGGTCCTGAGTTTCGCGGGGTCGGTCTTCCGCGGATCGCCGAGGTAGACCTCGTGGTGCAGGCCGGTTTCCTTCAGTCCGTGCTGCGCAAGGAATTCGTCGTGCAGGCGGGCGAGCAGCGGACCTTCGTCGTCGTACGGGCCGACGTGCAGTACCTGCGCGCACCGGCCTTCGTGCAGCTTCTCGAGCCGGACCGGCGCGTCGATCTTCTTCTTGCGCTTCACCGACTCCCGGGCTTCCTCGACGGCGTCCTCGCCGATTCGTTCCGGCAGCGAGATCAGCATCGTCCACTGCCAGGAGTCCTTGGCGCGCACGGTGAACGCGGCGTAGTCCTCGGCCCACCACAGGCCTTCCAGCGGGCCGACGACGAAGTCCTCGCCGGTGCGTTTGGCCGTCATCTTGATCGTGAAGGCGAAGGCGTAGAGGGCTTCGACGGCTTTCTTGTAGCTGTCCGCGGTGTTCGGCTTGCCGCGGCCGTCGATCGCGAGGAACTGCTGTTCGGGGACGTCGAGCAGGGCCCAGTCGGTGTTTTTGGGCGCGTACAGCTGCTTCAGGTCTTTCTTGACGTCGTAGGGCATCAGGTCAGTCCTTTCAGCCATTCGGCTTCCGCTTCGAGCTGGCCGATCGAGTAGTCGAAGATGGCCCGGACGAACGGCGGAGCCTCGACCTCGGCTGCCCGGCGGACTTCGGCCAGCCGTTCCTCCACCGCTTCGGCGCGCCGGGCCAATGCCGCTTTGAGCCGTTCGGGCGGGATCGCGGGGCTGTTCGCCAGCCCGACCAGCACCGGCGGGTGCACCGGGCGCAGTTCGGCGATGGCAGCCTCCGCGGCCGCCGCACACGCCCGACGGCCCGCGTCCGTCGCCGTGTACGTCTTCTTGGCCTTCGCGTGCGCCCGCTCCCCCGCGACCTCGGCGACCAGGCCGCGGTCGCGGAGTTTGCCGAGCACGTAGTAGATCGAACTGAAGCCGAGCGCGGTCCAGTCGCGCATCCCGCGTTCCGAGACGACTTCGTCCAGCTCGTAGCCGTGCCTCGGCCGCTCGGAGACGAGGCCGAGCACCGTCAGTTCCGCGTCGGTCAGCACGGGACTATTCTAGTGCTGGAATACTCCCCTTCGTCAAGGTCGCCGGAAATTGTCGGTGGGTGCTGGCATGCTTCACCGGGTAAGCCTCTCCGGGCCGCTAGCCTGGGGAATTCGACCGGACGGCAAAGGAAACCAGTGGGGGGACAGGTGGTGACGGCGGTGCCGTGGACCGCGGAACGCGTGGCCGGGCTCGCGCCGGATCCCGCTTCGGAGAAGGCGGGCCGGGCGCTGGCCGCGCCGGCGAGGTGGTCGGGCGCGGGTGCGTCCGAAGACGCCGTGTGGGGCTTCTGCCAGGGCAGCGGCAAGAAGCCGTACCAGACGTGCGTCGAGCTCGCCGAGCCCGCGTTCCGGTGTTCCTGCCCCAGCCGGAAGTTCCCGTGCAAGCACGCGCTCGGGTTGTTGATGTTGTGGGCCGCACGGCAACTCGACTCGGCCGAGCCACCCGAGTGGGTGCACACCTGGCTCGCCGAACGCGGCGATCGCGCCCAGCGAGCCGAGAAACGGGCGGAAGCGGCCGGTCCCAAGGACGAGGAGGCGGCCGCGCGACGCGCTTCGGATCGGGCCGCGCGGGTCGAAGGCGGTGTCGCGGAGCTGAAAGTCTGGCTGACCGACCGGATCGGCGCGGGTTTCGCCGGTTTCGAGCGCAGCGGCGGTGAAGAGCTGCGCACGGTGGCCGCCCGGATGGTCGACGCACAGGCGTCCGGCTTGGCGGGCGGTCTCCGGCGGGCGGCGGGGATCGTCGGCCGCCGTGACTGGCCGGAGGCGCTGCTCGGCGAGCTGTCGCTGCTGTACCTGCTGGCGGACGCGGCGACCCGGCTGGATTCGCTGCCGGTCCCGCTGGCGGAGACCGTCCGGACGCGGCTCGGTTTTTCGGTGGAGACGGCCCGTGTCCTGGAAAGCGGCGAGCGCGTGTCGGACGAGTGGCTGATCACGGGCGCCGCCGACGAGGAGAACGACCGCTTGCTCACGCGCCGCACGTGGCTGCGCGGCCGGCTCACGGGCCGCGACGCACTGGTGCTGTCGTTCGCTCCACCGGGGCGTCCGCTGGACGCGTCGTTGCCGCCCGGGCACCTGCTGACGGCGGAGCTGGCGTTCTACCCGGGCGCGGCGCCGCTGCGAGCGCTGGTGGCCGAGCGCGGCATTCCCTTGTCCGCCCCGGCAGCCGAAGGCGGCTCGATCTCGGACGCGCTGGCGGCGTACGCGCGGGCGATGGCGGCGGACCCGTGGCTGGAACGCTGGCCGGTCCTGCTTTCCGGCGTCACACCGGCCGAACACGCGGGCGGCTGGTGTCTGTCCGAAAAGGACGGTACCGCGCTGCCGCTGGTGCCGTACACGTTCCCGTGGTCGCTGCTGGCGATGTCCGCGGGCCGGCCGCTGACGGTGGCGGGCGAGTGGAGCCAATCGGGGTTGCGGCCGCTGATGTGCTGGCAGGACGACCGGGCGGTGCGGCTGTGACCCTTTCGGAGAACCAGAACCACGAGCGGGAGGTGCGACCGTGAAAGCCTGGGAAGACCTCGTCGGCACCGCACTCCTCGGCACGCGCCGTCGCCCCCTCGACCCCGCCACCCAGCCACCCGCCGTCCAGGACCTCATCGCCGGCCGCGAAGACCCCGCCGAACAGCTCCTCGCCGCGGCGGCCGTCCTGACCACCTACCGGCGAGCCGGGCGGCGCGCCCAAAGCGACGTCCGCGCCCTCCCCGTCGCCGCGCCCGACGAGCGGCCCTTCGTCCCGCCCCTCGCGCGGGAACGGCTGGCCCGGCTGCTCGCCGCCAGCCATCCCGACCTCCTCCTGGAATGGCTCGGCGTCGTCGCCGGCACGGACTACCGCGTCCCGCCCGAAACCCTCCCCCTCCTCGCCGAAGCCGCGCGCAGCAAGGCCGCCCTGCGCGGTCCGCTCGTCGCCGTCGCCGGGTCGCTGGGGGCTTGGCTGGGACAGCGGAACCCCGACTGGGCCTTCCTCTCCGCGCCCCCCGAAGAGTCCGGCGACGTCTGGCAGTACGGCAGCCTCGCCCAGCGCCGCCGCTGGCTGGCGACCAAGCTGGCCGACGATCCCGGCGCCGCCCGCGAAGCCCTCGAAGGTTCGTGGAAGAGCGAACCCGCCGACGTCCGCTCGGACTTTCTCGGCGTGCTCGCCGGGCATGTGAGCGCCGAGGACGAAGCGTTCCTCGAAGCCGCGCTCACCGATCGCGCCGCCGCCGTCCGCGAACGGGCCGCCGATCTGCTCGGCCGGCTGCCCGGCACGCGGTACGGCGAGACGATGGCCGACCGGCTGCGGCCGCTGGTCCGCAGGAAAGGCCGGGTGCTCGAAGTCTCCGTCCCCCAGGGCGAACGCGGCGAAGGCACCGTCCGGCTGCGCACCCTCGCCGCCGCGGCTCCGCTGGCCTTCTGGACCGAGTTCGGCCCGCCGGCCGAGGTGGTGCGGATGACCGTCGAGGGCTGCCCGCCCGGCGTGCTGCGCGACTCCTGGGCCACCGCGGCCCTGCGCCAGCGCGACGAAACCTGGGCGCAGGCGCTGATCGGCGCCGACCCCGGCGGGCGCACCACGCCACCGCTGCTCGGCGTGCTGAGCCCGGCGAGCCAGGCCGCCACCGTGGGGCACCTGGTGAGCCGGCTGCCCGTCGAGTCGTTCGCGCGGCTGGTGCACGAGCTGCCCCGGCCGTGGACGAAGGAGCTCGGCACCGCCCTGCTCGACTGGATCGCCCGCCAGGACGACCACCGCCTGGTTTCGCACGCCGCCGTCGTGATCGCCCGCGCGGTCCCCGCGGCGTGCCTGCGCCACCCGCTCGCCACCACCCGCCTGACCATGGACGCCGGTCCGTGGCGCCGGGCGCTCACCGAAACGCTGAACTTCCGCCGCGAAATGTACGAGGAGCTCGCATGACACCCCTTGTGTCAACCTCAAGATCGAAGTCAGGCCGCGGCTTGCTGTTCGACGTGGTGTCGGGCGCCGCCGTGCAGGCCGGGGTCGTAGGGGGTGCTGTTCTGCCAGCATCGCCAGATGACCCGGGTCCAGGCGCGGGCGAGGATGCGGGTGGCGTGTGGGTGGTCTTTGCCCGAGGCTCGGGCTCGGTTGTAGATGTCGGCGGCCCACGGGCTGGCGTGGCGGCTGTTACCGGCGAAAGTGGTGATGGCGACGCGGAGGCGTTTGTTGCAGGCCCAGCGGAACGAGACTCCGTGCTGTTTGCCGGATGCTTTGGTGACCGGGGTGAGCCCGGCCAGCGCGGCGATCGCGTCGGGGTGGCCGAACGCGGCGCGGGCGTCGCCCCATTCGGCCAGGATCTGGGCAGCGTTGACGGTTCCGGCGCGGGGGAAGGACCGGAAGACCCCGCCGTCGGGGTGGGCGTCCATCTGCGCGGCGATGGAGCGGTCCAGGTTCTTGATCGCGGTGTTGAGCGCGGTCAGAACGGCGACTTGGGCCAGCACTGCGTCCCGGATCCCCTCGGAGACAACGGGGTCGAGCGTGCCGGCAGGTGCGCAGCGCAGCCGGGCCAGCAGGACGTCGGCGGGTTTCTTGCCCGAGTAGCCTTGTTTGGCGCAGAACGCGGCCAGCCGTTTCCCGGTCAGCGAGGCAGCCGAGGCGGCGGTCGGGTAGCGGGTCAGGAACGCGAGCGCGATCGCGGACTCGATGTCGGCGAAGATGGCTTTGGCGCCGGGCCAGTGCGCGTCCAGCAGCGCGCCGAGCTGGTTGATCGCGGCCACTCGTGCGTCGACGAGGTCGTCGCGGGTGCGCACGATGGTGCGCAGTGCTTTGGTGTGGCTGGACAACGGTGCGGCGGGACGCAGCCGATGGAAGCGCACCCGCAGGTAGTCGGCGATCACCTGCGCGTCGCCGGGGTCGGATTTGGCGCCGGAGAGGACTTCGGCCTCGCGCCAGGTCTTGATCGCGTTCGGTTTGACCGGCAGCACCGGATGCCCGGCCTCGAGCAGCGCATCGACCAGGCGGCCGTCCGGGCGCTCGATCGCCACCGGTGCCTGCCTGGTCCCGCCGAGCTTGCCGAGCCGGGCGGTCAGCCGGCGGAACCCGGCGGCGGTGTGCTCGATCGTGAACGCGGCGACTTTCCGGCCTGTTCGGTCGAGCACGCACACGGCGTGCTCGGCCGCGGCCCAGTCGATCCCGATGAAGAGCAAAGGCACGTCGTGCTGCGACAACTGCGTCGCCTTCCCGTGTGCAGTCCCGGGCAGGAGTCAGGCGGAGGCGAGGGAACCGACAGCGGAGTGGTCACTAACCGGCGCTCTGCGGCGCGTCCCTTTGTCATCGCTTCGCGGTTCCGGGGAAACCGGGGGCGGCAGTGTCATACAGGCCCTCGAAGGGCGACCGCCACAGGCCGTCACCCCGGCTTCCGCCTAGTTCCTACCACAAGCCCCGTCCAAGGGCCCGCACAGAAGAGGGTGCACTAGTGACCGCCCCCACCGTCCTCCGGCCGCACGCCGAACAGGACCACGCCGCCGAGCTGGCCGCGCTGGCCGCCGCCGACGACCGGGCCAAGCCGCCCAACTGGAACCTCTCGCCGTGGGCCGTCGTCGAGTACCTGCTCGGCGGTACCCTGCCCGACGGCACCGCGATCACCCCGAAGTACGTCGGCCCGCGGCGGCTGATCGAGGTCGCCGTGGCGACGCTGGCCACCGACCGCGCGCTGCTGCTGCTCGGCGTGCCCGGCACGGCGAAGACGTGGGTGTCCGAGCACCTCTCCGCCGCGATCAGCGGGGACTCGACGCTGATGGTGCAGGGCACCGCGGGCACGTCGGAGGAGTCCATCCGCTACGGCTGGAACTACGCCCGGCTGATCGCCGAGGGCCCGAGCGCCGCCGCGCTGGTCGAAAGCCCGCTGCTGCACGCGATGCGGGACGGCAAGCTGGCCCGGCTCGAGGAGCTGACGCGCATCCCGGCCGACGTCCAGGACTCGCTGATCACGATCCTGTCCGAGAAGACGCTGCCCATCCCCGAGCTGGGCACCGAGGTCCAGGCGCGGCCGGGCTTCAACCTGATCGCGACGGCGAACAACCGCGACAAGGGCGTCAACGAGCTCTCGAGCGCGCTGCGGCGGCGGTTCAACACCGTCGTGCTGCCGCTGCCCGACAGCGCCGAGGCGGAGGTCGAGATCGTCAGCCGGCGGGTCGCCGAGCTGGGCACGTCACTGCAGCTGCCCACGGAAGCCGCCGAACTGGCCGAGATCCGCCGGGTGGTCACGGTGTTCCGCGAGCTGCGTTCGGGCCGCACCGAAGACGGCCGCACAGCGGTGAAGTCGCCGTCCGGCACGCTCTCCACGGCCGAGGCGATCAGCGTGCTCACCGGCGGTCTCGCGCTGGCCACGCACTTCGGCGACGGCGTGCTGCGCCCGCACGACATCGCGGCCGGCATCCACGGCGCGGTGGTCAAGGACCCGGTGGCCGACCGCGCGATCTGGATCGAGTACCTCGAAACGGTCGTCCGCGAGCGCGACGGCTGGGCCGACTTCTACCGGGCGGGCCAGGAACTTTCGTGACGACGCACCTGCTCGGCATCCGCCACCACGGCCCGGGTTCGGCCCGCGCCGTGGCGACGCGGCTCGCGCAGCTCGAACCCGACGTCGTGCTGATCGAAGGTCCACCCGAGGCCGACGCCCTGGTCGAGCTGACCGAAGACCCGGCGATGGCGCCGCCGGTCGCGCTGCTGGCGTACGCGACCGACGACGTCTCGCGCGCCGCGTTCTGGCCGTTCGCCGTCTTCAGCCCGGAGTGGCAAGCGCTCGCGTACGCGCGCGAAGCCGGGATCCCGGTGCGGTTCTGCGACCTCCCGGCCGCGAACACCTTCGCCGCGGGGCCGGACGAGCACGCCGGGCCGCCCGGCGACCCGCTGGCCGCGCTGGCCTCGGCCGGCGGCTACGACGACCCGGAACGCTGGTGGGACGACGTCGTCGAGTCGCGGCGCGGCGACGACAACCCGTTCGAGGTGATCGCCGAGGCGATGACCGCGTTGCGGGAGGACGAAGAACCGCCGCGCGGCAACGAAGCCCGGCGTGAGGCCCACATGCGCTCGGTGCTGCGCCGCACCCGCAAGGACGGCTTCGAGAACATCGCCGTCGTCTGCGGCGCCTGGCACGTGCCCGCGCTGGTCGACCCGCTGCCGCCGGCGTCGCACGACCAGACCGTCCTCAAAGGACTGCCGAAGCGGAAGGTCGCGTGCACCTGGGTGCCGTGGACCCACGGCCGGCTCGCGACGGCCAGCGGCTACGGCGCGGGCGTGCGGTCGCCGGGCTGGTACCACCACCTCTTCACCACGGCCGAGAACGTCACCACCCGCTGGCTGGCCGGCGTCGCGGCGGTGCTGCGGGAGGAGGACCTGCCCGTCTCGACCGCGCACGTCATCGAGGCGGTCCGGCTGGCCGAGACCCTCGCCACGCTGCGCGGGCGGTCGTCGCCCGGTCTGGCCGAGGTCACCGAAGCGACCCGATCCGTGCTCTGCGGCGGCGACGAGGTGCAGGTCGAGCTGGTCACGCGGCGGCTGGTGGTCGGCGAACGGCTCGGCGAGGTGCCCGACCGGGTGCCGCAGCCACCGCTGGCCGCGGACCTGACCGCGACGGCGAAACGCCTGCGGCTCAAGAAGGACCCGATGGTCAAGGAGCTCGACCTCGACCTGCGGACACCCGGCGGGCTCGACCGCTCGAAGCTGTTGCACCGGCTGCGGATCCTCGGCATCGAGTGGGGCAGCCGGGAGGCGTCGGCGCGGCGGAACAAGGGCACGTTCCGGGAGACCTGGGCGCTGTGCTGGGAACCGGCGTTCGAGGTCGACCTGGTCGCGGCCGCGGTGCACGGCACCACCGTGCCGTCGGCGGCGACCGCCGCGGTCCGCGACACCGTCGAGGGCACGCCCCCGCTGGACGAGGTGACCACGGCCGTCGAGAACTGCCTGCTCGCCGACCTGCCGGAGGCGCTGCCCGAGGCGCTGGCCGCCCTCGACGCACGGGCGGCGGCGGACGCGGACGTCGCCCGGCTGATGTCGGCGCTGCCCGCGCTGGCCCGGGCGACCCGGTACGGGAACGTGCGCGGCACCGACACCGGTGCGCTGCGCGCGGTCGCCGACCGCATGCTCGACCGGATCTGCGCCGGGCTGCCGCCGGCGACGCACGGGATCGACGACGACGCCGCGGCCCGGATGGCCCAGCTGGTCGACGGGGTGCACGACGCGACGTCGCTGCTGGGCGACGACCCGAAGGAGCGCTGGCTCGCGGCGCTGGCCCGGCTGGCCGAACGGCCGTCGCTGCCGCCGTTGCTGGCCGGCCGGCTCACCCGGATCCTGCACGACGCCGGGCTGCTCGACGCGCTGGACATCGAACTGCGGCTGGGCCGGGCACTCACGCCGGGCATCGCACCGTCGGCGGGCGCGGCGTACGTCGAGGGCTTCTTCGACGGCGGCGCGTTGCTGCTGGTGCACGACGAAGGCCTGTTGCGGGTGATCGACGCGTGGCTGTCGGCGATCCACGACGACGTCTTCACCGAGGTGCTTCCGTTGCTGCGCCGCACTTTCGGCGCGTTCAGCGGGCCCGAGAAGCGAGCGATCGGGCATCGCGCGGCCGGGCTCACCGGCACCGTCGCGGTCCTGGCGATGGCCGAAGAACTGGACGAGGACCGGGCGGAGCGCGTGCTGCCGGTGCTCGCGACGCTGCTGGGGGTGGGGGTATGAGCGCGGACGTCGAGCGCGCGCGGCGCTGGCGGCTGGTGCTGGGCGCCGAGGGCGCGGGCCCGGGGTCGGGGCTGGCCGACGCCCAGCTGTCCGATGAGGACAGTGGGGTCGACGCGGTGCTGGCCGCCCTCTACGACAAGCCGGACGAGGAGGCGACGGGCGGGCCGCGCAGCGCGAGCCTGGGCGCGTCGGCGCCGCGGGTCGCGCGCTGGCTGGGCGACATCCGGCGCTACTTCCCCAGCACCGTCGTGCAGGTGATGCAGCGCGACGCCGTCGACCGCCTGGGCCTGACCCGGATGCTGCTGGAGAAGGAGCTGCTCTCGGCGGTCGAGCCGGACGTGCACCTGGTCGGGACGCTGCTTTCGCTGAACGGCGTGCTGCCGGAGGAGACCAAGGAGACGGCGCGCGAGGTCGTCCGCAAGGTGGTCGAGGAGCTGGAGGAGCGGCTCGCCGAGCGCACGCGCGCGGCGATCAAGGGCGCGCTGGACAAGGCGTCGCGCACGCACCGGCCCCGCCCCGGCGACGTCGACTGGGCGCGCACGATCCACAAGAACCTCAAGCACTACTCCCCGGAGCTCCGCACGATCGTCCCCGAGCAGCTGGTCGGCTTCGGCCGGCGCCAGCAGGCGGTGCAGCGCGACGTCATCCTGGCCGTGGACCAGTCGGGGTCGATGGCGGAGTCGGTGGTGTACTCGGGGCTGTTCGGCGCGGTGCTGGCGTCGATGCGGGCACTGCGGACGTCGTTCGTCGCGTTCGACACGGAGGTCGCGGATCTGACCGAGCACCTCGCCGACCCGGTCGACGTGCTGTTCGGCACCCAGCTCGGCGGCGGCACGGACATCAACCGGGCGATCGCCTATTGCCAGGGCCTGGTCGGCCGGCCCGAGCAGACGCTGCTGGTGCTGATCAGCGACCTGTACGAGGGCGGCGACGAAGACGAGCTCCTCCACCGGGTCGCCGAGCTGGTCGGCGCGGGGGTCCAGGTGGTGACGCTGCTGGCGCTGTCCGACTCGGGCGCACCGTCGTACGACCACGAGAACGCGGCGGCGCTGGCGGAGCTGGGGGTCCCGGCGTTCGCGTGCACGCCGGACCAGTTCCCGGAGCTGATGGCGGCCGCGGTTCGTGGTGACGACCTGCAAGCGTGGGTGGCCCGCGAGACCAGCTGAGTTGCGGAATGAAACTCACTGCGCGGCTGTTGACGCAGGTGTGGGACAGCAGCTCCCGCAGGAAGGACGGCTCGCCATGAAGGTTCGCAGCTCGATCCGCTCGCTTGCCCGCCAGCCGGGCGCCCAGGTCATCCGCCGCGGCGCGAAGATCCTGGTGATCAACAAGGACAACCCGCGCTCGAAGGCCCGCCAGGGCTGACACGGCGCCCTCGGGCCGAAGGGCACCTTCGTGGCATCAGATGCCAGGAAGGTGCCCTTCGGCGCGTCAGCTGGGAGGAAGGTGCCCTTCAGCCCGCCGCGGCCGCCCGGTCCTCCGCGCGGCCGAAGCGCATCACCCCGTCGTCCACGCGGGCGAACCGCATGTCCGCCAGGTCCAGCAAGTAGTTCTGGCGCATCATCCACGGCCGCCTCTCACCCTGCTTCGGCAGGCCGGAGGCGGCCCTCTTGATGTACCCCGATGCCAGGTCCACGATCGGGCGCGGCCGCCCCGCCGACGACGCCGAAGCGGCGTCCGGGGCGCAATACGCGTAGCCGCGCCGATCCAGGTACGCCAGCAGCCGGCACACGTACTGGGACGTCAGGTCCGCCCGCAGCGTCCACGAGTTGTTCGTGTAGCCCACGCACCAAGCCAGGTTCGGCACGCCGCCGAACATCATGCCCTTGTACGCCCGCTGCTCCCCCGGCTCGATCGCGCGACCGTCGACCGTCAGCGAGATCCCGCCGAACGCCACCAGGCGCAGGCCCGTCGCCGTCACGATGAGGTCCGCCGGCAGCGAACGGCCCGACTCCAGCAGAACGCCGGACTCCGTGAACCGCTCGATCCGGTCCGTCACGATGTCCGCTTTGCCCGACCGCAGTGCCCGGAACAGGTCCGCGTCCGGCACCAGGCACAGCCGCTGGTCCCACGGGTCGTACGACGGCACGAAGTGCGGGTCCACCGGGATCGACGCCGGCAGCTGCGCCGCCACGCGATCCCGCAAGGCCTGGGCCGCCCGGCGAGGCAGCCGTCGCATCAGCTGGAAGAACAGTGTGCCCATGACCACGTTCTTGCCCCGCACCACCCGGTGCGCGAGCTTTTCCGGCAGCAGCGCCCGCAGACGGTCGGCCAGTGCGTCCCGCCCCGGCCGCGCCACGATGTACGACGGCGAACGCTGCAGCATCGTCACGCCGGAAGCGGTGGAGGCCATCGCCGGCACCAGCGTCACCGCCGTCGCGCCGCTGCCGATCACCACGACCCGCTTGCCGGTGTAATCCAAAGAAACCGGCCAGTGCTGGGGGTGCACGATCTCCCCCGCGAACTCCGCGCGGCCCGGGAAGTCGACGACGTGGCCGCTCTCGTAGGAGTAGTAGCCACTGCACAGGTACAGGAACCGGCAGGTGAACGTCGCCCCGTGCTCGGTCGAGACCGTCCACAGCGCCGACGAAGACGACCACGACGCCCGCACCACGCGGTGGCCGAAGCGGATGTGCGACGTCACTCCGAAAGCCTCGGCCGTCGAGCGGATGTACGTCAGGATCGACGGGCCGTCCGCGATCGCCTTCGGGTCCTTCCACGGCCGGAACGGGTAGCCGAGGGTGAACATGTCCGAATCGGACCGGATGCCCGGATAGCGGAACAGGTCCCAGGTGCCGCCGATGGTGTCGCGCGCCTCCAGCACGGCGTACGTCTTGCCCGGCAGCCGCTCCTGGAGCCGGCAGGCGGCGCCGACGCCGGACAGGCCGGCGCCCACGATCAGGACGTCCACGTGCTCGGCGGTGGTCATGAATTCCAGCCTAACCGAGGTGGGGACCCCGCCGGACCGGGTCGGGGCACCGGCCCGGCGGGGAGAACCACTTCAGTTTCCGGGGGGTCCGGGTGGCGGAGCCCCCGGCCGGGGCGAAGCCCCGCTTGTCACAGGGGCACGACCTTCGTCGCGCCGAAGGAACCCTTGAGCGGCACCGTCACGGACTTGCCGTGCACCTTGACCGTGACGCTGTCCTGCGTCTGCGTCGGGTCCGACACGGCGAGCTGCGTCCGGAACCCGGAGTGCCCGATCGCCACCGACGCCGGCCCGGACACACTCACGCCGTCGACCGAGCCGGCCGCGAAGAAGTTCGCCAGCAGCGTGTCGCCCGTCCGGACCGCCTGCACCACCGAGGTGTTCGAAAGAACGCGCCACGCCCACGACGCCGTGAGCGTCCCGACCACCGACGCACCCGGAAGCACCGCGTACGCATAGGTCGCGTCGACCGGCTTCGCGCCGTGCTCCAGCACCAGCTTCTGGTACCGGCGCGTGTTCGGCGTCGTCGTGCCCTTGGTGTTGGCGCCCGTGTCGATGTCGCGCCACGCACCGGTGCGGTCCTCGCGCAGCGCCGTCACCGGCGCGTCGTCCAGGAGCACGTACCCGCCGACGTTCTCCAGGTGCGCCCAGTGCGGCCGCCGCAGCGCGGATGCCTTGCCGAGGTCGGTCGGGACGCGCCGGAAGTCCGCGGTCAAGGCACCGCGACCGCCTTCGCCGAGGTTGCGGTTCTCGATCGTCGTGCGCACGTTCGACGCCGACGTGCTGGTGATTCCCGCGCCCAGGCAGACGATCCCGGACGGCGTGAAGAACCACGACTTCTTCGCGACCAGCGAGCCGTCCCAGGACTTGAAGTCCATCGCGAAGGCGCCGTGCTTGTCGTCCCAGCGGACGCCGCCGGTGTGCGGGTTCGGGCCGACCGGCACCCCGCCGAACTTCGGGTCGACCGGGCCGTCGTTCTCGGTCGTGCCGGGCAGCAGCAGCGGGTCGACCGTCGGCCAGTAGGCGTCGGTGTAGTGGCCCTTGGCATTCGGCAGGAACGTGTAGAGCACGCCGTCGCCGACGTGGTAGCCCTTGAGGTTCTGGCCGTTGATGGACTCGTAGCGCGAGATCCGCGTCGAGCTGACGCCCAGGGACGCCGACCAGTCGTCGGTGACGTGCACCATCCGGTCCTGCTGGCCGAAGTCCCGGTGCGTGGCGACGACCCGCGCCGGGCGCGCGCCCGAGGCCAGCATGTCCTGCGCGAACTCGATGCCCGGCGTCGCCACCAGGTCCGGGCCGGGTGCGAACCGCTCCGGGTCGGGGATCTTCAGGAACGGCGCGTACGTGCCTTCCTTGATCCACTTCGCGGCGAGGGCGTTGAGGTCGGTCTTCGTCTTCCCCGAAGCCGTGCGGGCCAGGACCAGCGTCGCGACCGTCAACTGGTGGCCGATGTCGTGCCCGGTCTCGCCCTGGCGCGAAAGCATGCGGCCGCGGACCGGCTCCATCAGCGCGCCCGCGTAGACGAACGGCGCGAAGCTGTCCGCGACCAGCGCGTAGATCTTGTCCTTGAGCGCCTGCGGCAGCGCGTACTCGGTGCCCGCCGTGACGTGGATGGCGCCGGCGAGCGCGGTGAGCAGGACGATGCCGTAGTGCCCGGGGTACGGGATGGTGTCGTGCTGGATGAACGAGCCGTCGACGTGGAAGCCGTCGCCCGCCGCGCGGTCCAGCTTGGCGACGACGCTCGCCGCGCCCCCGCCCGCGACGTCGGTGAGCGCGTCGATGCCCGTCTTGATCCACGCCGTGTCGCCGATCAGCGCGCCGGCGACGATCGAGATCAGGCCCTTGTCGGCTCTGTTCGCGCCGGTCTCGACGACCGCGGTGTTGTTCGCGCGGAGGTTCGGGTTCCCGACGAACCGCTTGATCGGGCTGACGTACCGGGCCAGCTCGTCGGCGGTCAGCTGGTCGGCGACCACCGAAAGCGTGTGCAGCACGTAGTACGGGACGCCGATTTCGTAGGTGTACCAGTTGCCGATCTCGCCGACGTCCGGGTTGTACTGGCTCGCGTAGATCAGCTCGAGCGCCGCCTTGATCCGGTCGAGCACCACCGGGTCGCCGGACAGCGCGCCACCCGGCGTGCCCCAGTCGACGGCGATCGCGCGCAGCCGGGCGTACATCGACGTCGTGTAGTCGCTGCCGGGGCCGAGCGGCAGGTCCGTCCACAGTGGAGCGCCACCGCCGGCGACGGACAGGCTCGCGTTGTAGGCCTTGGCGACGCGGCCGAGGTTGGCCAGCGCCTCGGTGCGTTCCGGCGACGGCCGGTTGATGCCGGACTGCAGCTGCCGGTAGGCCGCGACGATCGGCGCGGTCGCGGCCGGGACCGCGCTCGACGCGGGCGTCGCGGCGGCCACCGGAGTGGCGGCCGAGGCGAACGCGGGACGGGTGAGGAACACAGTGGAAGCGGCCGCCAGGGCGCCGCCGCGCAGGGCGTTTCTCCGGTTCACGGGCATGACAATGCCTCCCAGGGGCGGGGAACGGAACTTCGGTCGCGGCGGCGGAAAAGCTGTCGTGAGTGAGAAACAGTGTTCTAACCCTGTTTCTCACTCACGACGGGGGTCAGCGGGAGCCGTCGGTGCGGCGGGGCAGCTGCCAGGGGTTGGCCTCCTGCAGGGGTTCGGGCAGCAGTGCGTCGGGGAAGCCCTGCCAGGCGATCGGGCGCAGGAACCGCTCGATCGCGGCGGTACCGACGGACGTCGTGGTCGGGGCGGTCGTGGCCGGGTACGGGCCGCCGTGCTGCTGGGCCCAGCTCACCGTGACGCCGGTGGGCCAGTCGTTCCACAGCAGCCGGCCGGCGATGCGGCCCAGCGCCGGCAGCACCGGCCGGATCCAGTCCACATCGGACTCTTCGCCGTGGATCGTGGCGGTGAGTCCCGGTTCGATGACGTCGAGCAGGCGCAGCAGCTCGGCCTGGTCGGCGTAGGTGACGATCAGCGACGCCGGGCCGAAGCACTCTTCGTGCACCGCGTCGCCGCCTTCGAGGAACTGCTTGCCCGTGGTGGCCAGCAGCGTCGGCGTGAAGGCCGGCGACTCCGAAGCCGACTCCGACACGACGTCGACGCCCGGCACCTCCCGCAGCTGCGCCAGCTTGTCGGCGTACCCGGCGGCGATGCGGTCGTTGAGCATCGGCTGGGCCGCGGCGCCCTCCAGCGCCGAGCGCAGCGTGTCGGTCAGGCCGTGGTCCTCGGGCAGGAACACCAGGCCCGGCTTGGTGCAGAACTGGCCGGCGCCGAGGCTGAACGACCCGGCGTAGCCCTTCGCGACGGCTTCCCCGCGCGCGGCGATGGCGGCCTCGGTGACCACGACCGGGTTGACGCTGCCGAGCTCGCCGTAGAACGGGATCGGCCGCGGCCGCGCGTTCGCGATGTCGAACAGTGCCCGCCCGCCGGGGATCGAGCCGGTGAACGACGCCGCCGCGATCCGCGGGTCCTTCAGCGCGGTGACGCCTTCCTCCTGCCCGAAGATGACATCGAAGATGCCGTCGGGCGCACCCGCGCCGACCAGGGCTTCGCGCACGATCCGGCCGGTCAGCGCGGACAGCTCCGGGTGGCCCGGGTGGGCCTTGAGGATCACCGGGCAGCCCGCGGCGAGCGCGGACGCCGTGTCGCCGCCGGCGACGCTGAACGCGAACGGGAAGTTGCTGGCCGCGAACACCAGCACCGGCCCGATCGCGGTCTTGACGCGGCGGATGTCCGGGCGCGGTCCCATCGGCCAGTCCGCGTCGGCGTGGTCGACGGTGGCGCCGAGGTACTCGCCGTCGGTGAGGACCTCGCCGAACAGGCGGAGCTGGAACGTCGTGCGCTTCAGCTCGCCGGACAGCCGCGGGGTGGCGGGCAGGTGGGTCTCGCGGTGGGCGAGCGGGACGAGGTCGTCCGCGGCGGCGTCGAGGGCGTCGGCGGCCGCTACGAGCCAGCGGGCGCGCTCGGCCGGGGTCGCCTCGGCGGCGGGACGGGCGGCCGCGGCGGCTCCCGTCAGGATCTTCTCGAGCGTGGCGGCGTCGGTTGCCTGGCTCATCGGGGTACAGCTCCTCAGTGGATCTCGTGGGCGGCGGCGGTGGCCGTGCCGAGGTCGCCCCAGCGACCAGGTCCGGCCAAGCCGAGGTGGTACAGGTGCAGCTCCGCGGCGCCCGCCTTGGCCAGCTCGCCGACGTACGCGGCGATGTCCGGCACCGGTGCGGCGGCGACCGCGGTGATGTAGCTGCCGATCGCGACCCGGCCGGGCAGGGCCTCCCGGGCCGCCGCGACGGCGTCGGCCCCGGTGGTGGGCGTCCACCCGAACAATACGACCGCGTCGGCGTCGTCCGCAGCGGACGGCGTCAGCCCGGGCAGCGCGCCGGTGACCCACGGGTCGAGCGCGCCGTGCAGCACGACGCGCGTCCCCGCCGGCAGCTGGGCCAGCACGTCGGCCCGCAGCGCGTCGGTGGCCCGCTGCCGGGTCCGCAGCAGCGCCTGGCTCAGCGACGGCGGCAGGTCGTCCGCCGTGACGCCCAGGTCGCCGGTCGCGACCAGCCGCCGGACCTCCTCGACGAGTTGGGCCCGGACCGTGTCGGCATCGAGGTCCCACGAAGAAGCGCAGGCATCGCAGCAGCAGATCGACAGCAGCCGGGCCACCGCGGGCGCCCAGACGCCGTCGGTCTTCTCGTGCTGGTGCTGGTGCACCGCGCCGAGCGGGCCGCAGGCTTCGAGGATCACCGACGACAGCTCCAGCCCGGCGACGGCTTCGGCGGTCAGCGTCGCGGCGTACTCGCGCACCGCGGGTTGCGACGGGCACAGCGCCCAGGGGTAGGTCTCGCCGAAGCAGTTGCGGACCGCGACGTCCGGGTGCTCGTAGCCGAGCTGCGAGTTGTGGGTCAGCACGATCCACGCGGCGGCCGGGATGCCGGCCTCGTTGAGCAGCCGGACGGCGTCACCACCGCTGTCCCGAGCAGCGACCCAGTCCGGAGTGGACGGACGCAAACGTTTGCCTTCCCAGGCTTCCGCACGCACGGGCCGGTAGAAGGCCGCGTGCCGCGCGACCACGGCCGTCCGCGAAGCCGACCACGGCGTCGCGGCGCGGGCGCTGTGGTACGACAGCGCCACGGCCACCTCGTCGACGCCCAGATCCCGGGCGCGCGCGGCGAAGCCGGACTCCAGGACGTCCCAGGGGTAGGCGTATCCCGTCACCTTCACCGGGTCACCACCTCGTCGTGTTCGGCTCGAACCCGGCAACGTACTTGCGCATGTAGGTCACGTCGTCCCGCTTGGTCAGTCCACATCGGACGTAGTTCTCGTGCAGCCGGGCCAGCGCGTCCTCGTCCAGCTTGACGCCCAGTCCCGGCGTCGACGGCACCGCCACGGCGCCGTCGCGGAACTCCAGCACACCCGGCTCGATGACGTCCTCGACCTTCCACGGCCAGTGCGTGTCGCAGGCGTAGGTCAGGTGCGGGGTCGCCGCGGCGACCTGCACCATCGCGGCCAGGCTGATCCCGAGGTGGCTGTTGGAGTGCATCGACAGGCCGACGCCGAAGCTCTCGCACGTCGTCGACAGCGACTGCGTCGCCCGCAGGCCGCCCCAGAAGTGGTGGTCCGACAGCAGCACGCCGATCGCGCGCGCCCGGAAGCCCGGGTCGATGTCGCCGAAGTTCACCACGCACATGTTGGTGGCCAAGGGCATCGACGCTTCCGAAGCGACCCGGGCCATGCCTTCGATGCCCGGCGTCGGGTCTTCGAGGTACTCCAGGACACCGTCCAGCTCGGCCGCCACCCGGATCCCGGTTTCGACGGTCCACGCGCCGTTCGGGTCGATCCGCAGCGGGTGCCCGGGGAACGCCTCGGCCAGCGCGCGGATCCCGTCGACCTCCTGGCCGGGCTCGAAGACGCCGCCCTTGAGCTTGATCGAGCGGAAGCCGTACTCGTCGATCATCCGCTTCGCGGACCCGACCAGCGTCTCCGGCGTGGTGATCTCGCCCCAGGAGTCCTCGCGGCCGTCGACGTGCTCGCCGTACTTGTAGAACAGGTAAGCCGAGAACTCGACGGCGTCGCGGGCCTTGCCGCCGAGCAGGTCGGTGATCGGCCGGCCGAGGTACTGCCCCTGCGCGTCCAGGCACGCGACCTCGAACAGCGAGTAGACGCTCGCGATGGTCTTGCGGATCGAGAACCCGCCGATCAGCCCGTGGGCGTCGGTCAGGACCGTGTCCGACAGCGCCCGCGCGACCAGCCGCTGCAGGCCGGGCAGGTCGAAGACGTCGTGGCCGCGCAGCTGCGGCAGCACCTTGCGCACCTCGCCGAGGAACGCGTCGTCGCCGTAGGACTCGCCGAGCCCGACGATGCCGTCTTCGCACTCGACCTGCACGACGCTGCGCAGCGCGAACGGCTCGTGCACACCCATGACGTTGAGCAGCGGCGGGTCGGCGAACGCGACCGGCGTCAGCACCACATCGAGGATCTTCATCAGCCCAGCGCCTTCAGCGTGACGAAGCCGTCCTCCACGACCTTCTCGAGCCGGTGGATCTGCTCCGGCGTCGGCTCGACCAGCGGCGGCCGGACCGGGCCGACCTTGTCGCCGCGCAACCGGGCGGCGGCCTTGACCAGGGAGACGGCGAAGCCGGGCGTCTCGTCCCGCAGCGCCACCAGCGGCAGGTAGAAGCCGGTCAGCAGCGCGTCCATCACGCGGGTGTCGCCCTCGCCGAGCGCGCGGTGGAAGCGGTGCGCGATCTCCGGCGCGAAGCAGTGCACGGCGGAGGAGTAGCGGGCGACGCCGATCGAGGCGTACGCCTTGGCCGAGACCTCCGCGGTCGGCAAGCCGTTGAAGAACAGGAAGTTCCGCGCCCGCTCGGTGTCCAGCGCGCGGATGGTGGTGACGATCCGGGTCATCACCTCGACGTCGCCGTAGCCGTCCTTGAGCCCCACGATCGAGGGGATGTCGAGCAGCGACGCCGCGGCCGGCGCGCTGAACACGCCGGTGCCGCGGTGGTAGACGATCACCGGCACCGAAGAGTCGCCGACGGCGTAGCGGACGAAGTCGACCAGCCCCGCCTGCGGCCCGGAAACGAGGTACGGCGGCAGCAGCAGAACGCCGTCGGCGCCCCCGGCCTGGGCCGCCGCGATCCCGGCCCGCGCGGCCGCCGCGCCGCCCCCGGCGCCCACCCAGACCGGGACGCGGCCGGCGGCCACCTCACGGGACCGGATGAGCACCGAGGCGTGCTCGGCGGGCGAGAGCGAGCTGAACTCGCCGGTGCCGCACGCGACGAACAGCGCACCGGCGCCGGCCGCGATGTGGCTCTCCACGTTCTCCGCGAGCGCGTCGAGGTTGACCTCGAGGTCCTCGGTGAACGGGGTGAGGGGGAACGCCAGCAGGCCGTCCAGCTCGATCTCGTTCTGTGCCATCAGTTTCCGCTCTCTCGTCCTTTATCGGTTTCGGCCGGGTGTGGCCAGCGTCAGGCGGGCACGGTCGTGCCTTCCTTCGTGCGGTCGACGTCGTCGTCGGTGTTCACGGTGTCGACGATCTCATCGGCCGCCGCGCTCCGCTCGGGCGCGATCAGGCCGAGGCCGACGTAAAGGGCGAGCGAGACCAGGATGGGCGTGGCGACGAGCACCGTCTGGTTCGCGTTGAAGACGTAGTAACAGAGAGCGTAGTCGAGCAGGCCGCCCGCCCAGGAGATCAGCGCCGCGCGCGGGCCGCACTTGCGGAACCACGGCAGCATGCCGAGCAGCAGCGGGATCGAGATCGGGCCCATCAGCGCGGCGACCCAGTTGACGACGATCTGCAGCACACCGCCGAGGTTCTGCGCCTGCGTGGCCACGAGCATCGTCAGCGCCACGAAGATCACCGTGGTGATCCGCGCCGCCTTGAGGCCCTGGACGTCGGTCCACTGCCGGGTGCGGCGGAACATCGCCGGGATCATGTCGCGGGTGATCACCGCGGAGATCGCGTTGGCGTCGGAGGAGACCATCGCCATGGTGTGCGAGAAGATCCCGGCCAGCACCAGGCCGATCAGGCCCGGCGGCAGGAACGTCGTCGTCATGATCGCGTACGACTGCGTGGGGTCCTTGACGCCCGGGATGAGCAGCGGCGCCGCGAACATCGGGAACATCAGCACCAGCGGCCACACGAGGTACAGCGCGGACGAAAGCCGTGCGCCGCGCCGGGCTTCGTGGGTGTTCGGCGCCGCCATGTAGCGCTGCGCCAGGTTCCACATGCCTCCGTTGTACTCCAGCGTCTTCACGAGCACGTAAACGAGCAAGAAGATGGTGGTGTACTTGGACGTCACCGGATCGAGGTGGTTTTCGGGCAGCTTGTCCCACATCGTCCAGAGCGCGGAGATCCCGCCCAGCTTGCCCAGCACGACCACGATCATCACGATCGCCGCGATGCCCTGGATGACGAACTGGCCGAAGTCGGTGAGGGCGTCGGCCCACAGCCCGCCGATGGTGCAGTAGACCAGCGTGACGGCGCCGGTGATGAGGATGCCGAGGTTGTAGTCCAGCCCGGCGAAGACGTGCAGCAGCGTCGCGACGGCGAACCACTTGGCCGCGATGTCGAAGATCTTCAGCAGGCTGCCGCTCCAGGCGAGCGCCTGCTGCGTCGGCACGTTGTACCGCTTGGCCAGGTACTCCAGCGGCGAGGCGACGCCGAGCTTCGAGCGCAGCCGGTTCCACCGGGCGGCGAACAGCCAGCTGCCGATGCCCACGCCGATGCCGATGCTGGCGAAGCCCCAGAAGTACACGGTGACGCCGCTGGTGTACGCGACGCCCGCGTACGCGACGAAGAGCACGGCGCTGTAGCCCGACATGTGGTGCGAGATGCCGGCCAGCCACCACGGCATCTTGCCGCCGGCCGTGAAGAAGTCCTTCACGTCACTGACCCGTTTGTGCGACCACCAGCCGATCACGATCATCAGCGCGAAGTACGCGCAGACCATCGTCCAGTCGAGTGCGTGCACCGCAGGCTCCTTTCCGCGTCCACGGCGATGCGGTCTCGAACGAGATGTTCACATCCATGAACGGAGTCTGTTATAGTGATTATGTTCATCCATAAGAACGTTGTTCGGGACGCTAATATGGCCGGAGTCACAAGTCAACGGCCGGACGGAGGCACACAAATGCCGCAGAAGGTGGACAACCTGGACGCCCGAGCGGACGGTGCCCCCGCCGAATCCTCGGGAGTGAAGTCCGCTCGCCGGGCCGTCGACCTCATCGAGACCTTCGCGGCGAACGACGTCTGGCTGTCTCTCTCGGACCT
This sequence comes from Amycolatopsis sp. NPDC051371, assembly GCF_040682155.1. Classification (NCBI taxonomy): domain Bacteria; kingdom Bacillati; phylum Actinomycetota; class Actinomycetes; order Pseudonocardiales; family Pseudonocardiaceae; genus Amycolatopsis; species Amycolatopsis sp. NPDC051371. The sequence goes on along the minus strand of NZ_JBFBAG010000016.1, from coordinate 48,178 downwards.
GCACGCGCGCACGGGCTTCCCGCGCTCGTCGCTGCACGGCCTGCTGCGGACGCTGCTGGAGGCCGGCTGGCTGGAGGCGGACGCCAACACCGCTCGCTACCGCCTCGGCGTCCGCGCGCTGATCTGCGGCACGGCGTACCTGGACCGCGACGCCGTCGTCCCGTTCGCCACCGAGGCCCTGGAGCGCATCCGGGAGAAGACCGGCTTCACCGCGCACTTCGCGCGGCGCAACGGCACCGAGGTCGTCTACCTGGAGACTCGCGAGTCGCAGCGGTCCACGCACCTCGTCTCCCGCGTCGGGCGCACGCTGCCCACGCACGCGACCGCGCTGGGCAAGGCGCTGCTGGCCGAGCTGACGCACGACGAGATCGAGGCGCTGATGCCGGCGACGCTGCCGCCGCTGACGCCGAACACCATCACCACGCTCGAAGCCCTGCACGCCGAGTGCGCCGCGACGCGCGAGCGCGGGTACGCCGCCGAGGTCGAGGAAGGCACCCTGGGCGTCCGCTGCGTCGCCGCGGTGATCCCCTATCGGATCCCGGGCACGGACGCGATCAGCTGCTCGATGCCGATCTCCCAGGTGACCGACGCCGACGCCCAGCGCGTTGGCGAGCTGCTCGCCGAAACCACCGCCGAGCTCGGGCAGCAACTGCGCCGGGCCGGAATTCGCTGACCGCCGCCTTTACCGAGAGGAATCCCATGACGGACCAGCGTGTGCTCATCACCGGGTCGGCGGGTGTCGTCGGCACCCTGATGCGCCCTCGCCTGAAGCGCGACGGCCGGGTGCTGCGCCTGCTCGACCTCGCCCCGCAGACGGCGTCGGACGCCTCCGAGGAGATCGTGACGGCGTCGGTCACCGACGCCGACGCGATGGCTGCGGCGTGCTCGGGGGTCGACGCGCTGATCCACCTCGGCGGGCACAGCCGCGAGAACACGTGGGAAGCGACGCTCGACGTCAACATCAACGGGACGCAGACGGTCCTGGAGGCGGCGCGGTCGGCGGGGATTTCGCGCGTGATCCTGGCCTCGAGCAACCACGCGGTGGGCTTCCGGCGGAACGACTCCGATCTGCCGGCGGACTCGTCACCGCGGCCGGACACGTACTACGGCGTCAGCAAGGCGGCGATCGAGGCGCTCGGCAGCCTGTACCACTCGCGCTTCGGCATGGACGTGATCGTGATCCGCATCGGTTCGTGCTTCGAGACGCCGTTGCCGCTCGGCCCGCGCGGCCTGACGACGTGGCTCTCGCCGGACGACGGCGCGCGGCTCTTCGAGGCCTGCCTGTCGGCGCCGTCGCCGGGGTACCGGCTGATCTGGGGCGTCTCGGACAACACGCGCCGGATCTACTCCCTGGCCGAGGCGGAGGCGCTGGGCTACAAGTCCCTGGACGACGCCGAGGTGTACGCCGAGCAGCTGGCTTCCCGCCCCGCGCCGACCGGGGCCGCGGCCGAGTACGTCGGCGGCCCGTTCTGCACCGCTCCCCTGGGCGTCTTCAACCCGCTCTGACGGTCTTAAGGAAGCCGCGAAGGTACTAGTACCTTCGCGGCTTCCTCGTCTCATCGGGTCAAGCCAGGGTGGCGCCATGATCTTGAAGTCACGCCGTGCGCGGAAGTGGACCATCGTCGTGGCGTGCGTGCTCGTGGTCGTCGTCGGCGCCGCGTTCACGCTGTTCGAGGTGTCGAAGTCGCGGACCTTCCAGTTCTTCGGCACGCTCGTGAACCGCGTCGAGACCACCGAGAAGATCGTCGCACTCACCTTCGACGACGGTCCCCACCCCGCGGGTACGCACGCCATCCTCGACACGCTTCGCGAGCGCGAAGTGCCGGCGACCTTCTTCCTCATCGGCCGGGACATCGCCGCGCACCCCGATCTCGCGCGCGACATCGCCGCGGCGGGGCACGAACTCGGCAACCACAGCTTCAGCCACGAGCGGATGATCGGCGTGACACCGGCCTGGGTCGCCGACGAGGTCGAAGCCACTGACGCCCTCATCCGCACCGCCGGCTACCCCGGCGAGATCCTTTTCCGGCCGCCGAACGGCAAGAAGCTCTTCGCGCTGCCGCACTACCTCGCCGAGCACAACCGGACGACGATCACCTGGGACGTCGAACCCGACTCCGACGGAACCCCGGACGCCGCCACCGTCGAGCGCACCACGCTCGACCGGGTCCGGCCGGGCTCGATCGTGCTGCTGCACGCCATGTACGCCTCTCGCGAGCAGACCCGGCAGGCGGTCGGGCCGGTCGTCGACCAGCTCAAGCAGCGCGGCTACCGGTTCGTGACCGTGTCGCAGCTGCTGGCAGCTCGACACTGACGACCCACTCGCCGTCGCGCGGCCCGTGCGTCAGCACTCCCCCGGCCGCCGCGGCCTGCTCCGCGAGCCCGGCCAGGCCGTAACCCCCGCCCGCGCGCGGAGTCCCTTTGAGCGGGTTGCGTGCGGTGATCGTCAGCCGGTCTCCCACTTCGACGTCCAGCCGCAGCCGGACGCCGGGACCGTTGTGCCGCAACGCGTTCACCGCCGCCTCGGCGACGAACCGCTCGGCCAGCTCCCGCACCGGGCGCGGCAGCGCGGGCAGCACCGGGTCGCGGTCGAGGACGAGACCCGCGGTGCGCAGCCGGGCCAGCACCTCGGCGAGGTCCGGCGCCCGCTCGGAGTCCTCCCGGAGGTCGTCGAGCGTGCGCCTGACGAGCGTCAGCGCGCCGCGCCCGGCGGCCAAGAGGGTGTCGAGGCGTTCGCGGTCGGCGTCGGTCAGGTCGCCGACCGCGCGCAGGGTCTCGGCCTGCACGAGCATCACGGCCGTGGTCTGCGCGAGGGTGTCGTGCAGCCGCCGGGCCGCGCGCTCGGCCCGGTCGGCCAGCGCGCGCCGGCGTTCGGCGCCGAGCAGCCAGGCGACCGCGCAGATCGTGAGGGCCAGGACCGTGCCGTCGAACGGGCCCTTCGCCGGGAACACGGCCCCGCCGACGATGAGCGCCGCCGCGGCCGCGAGCCACCGCTGGGGCGTGCTGTACAGGGCGAGCAGCACCGGCACGTACATCGTGTTGCGCGGCTGGTCGAGCAGCAGGTGCCCGGCCGTCGCGAGGGTGACCACGACCAGCACGAGCGCCGGGGCGCGGCGGGTCCACAGCAGCGGGATCAGCTGCACCGCGCTGAGCAGCGCGGCGACCCAGCCCTGGTGCGGGGTCCAGGCGCCGCTGGCGAAGAACACCGCCGCGGCCGCGGCCGTCGTGACGAGAGACTGGCGCATGCGCCCGACACTAGAGTGCGGGCATGATCCGGGTTCAGGTCGTCGACGACCACGCGCTCGTGCGCGAGGGCATCGCCCTGATCCTCGGGGCGCGGCCGGACCTCGACGTCGTCGCGCAGTACGCGAGCGGCCCGGAGCTGCTCGGTTCGTCCGTCGAGGCCGACGTCGTCCTGCTCGACCTCTACCTGCCGGGCATGGACGGCCTCGAAGTCCTGCGCCGCTTGCGCCCCCCGGCACCGCGCGTCCTGATGTTGACCACGGTCGGCCGGCCCCGCGAGATCCGCGACGCGCTCACCGCGGGCGCGGCCGGGTTCGTGCTGAAGGACTCGTCCGGCGACGAGCTCGCGGCCGCCGTCCGCGCCGCGCACCAGGGCGTGACCGCGTTGAGCCCGGCGGTGGCTTCGGCGCTGACCGGCGGCGGCACGCTGACCCCGCGCGAACGGGACGTCCTGGAACTGCTCGGCGAAGGACTGTCCAATCGGGACATCGCGGCGCGGCTGCGGCTGGCCGAGCGGACGGTCAAGGTCCACGTCGGGAACGTGCTGGCCAAGCTGGGCGTCACGAGCCGCACCCAGGCGGCGCTCGTGGCGCGGGACCGGTGAACTGGCTCCCGGCCTGGTGCGCGGAGCACCTGGGCAGCGTCCCGGGCGAGGTGCAGTTCGAGCGCACCTCGCTCTCGGCGGTCGTCGGGCTGCGGCTGGCCGACGGCCGGGAGGTCGTGGTGAAGGCCCGTGCGGACGACGGCCGGGCCGCGTCCTGCGTCGCCGCCCAGGCCCGGTTGGCGCAGCGCGGGTTCCCGTGCGCCCGGCCGCTCACCGCGGTCGTCGCCGTCGGCACGCTGGCGGTGCACGCCGAGGAGTCGCGCCCCGGCGGTGTGGTGCTGCGCGGCGACTCGCCGGCCGTCGCCGAGCGCTGCGCTGCGGTGTTCGCCTGGCTGATGGCCGAACTGGCCGGCGTCGACGTCGCGCCACCGTTGCCGAACCCGCGCTGGGCGCGGTGGGACCACCGGGATCCCGGGCTGTGGCCCGCCATCGGGTTCCTCGACGAGCGGGACCAGAGCGTGGTGCCGGCCCACGTCGTCGAGGCGGCCGGGCGGGCCCGGGCACGGTTGCTCGCCACGGACCTGCCGTGCGTGCTGGGCCACGCCGACTTCGAAGCGCAGAACCTCCGCTGGCACGACGACGTCTGGGCCGTGCACGACTGGGACAGCCTGGCGTGGCAGCCGGAGGCGGCGCTGGCCGGCGCGGCGTCCGGCGCGTTCGCCAGTGACTCCCCGCCGACGCTCGCCCCGATCGGGAGTTCCGCCGCGTTCCTGACGGCCTACCAGGACCTGCGCGGCCGCCGGTTCACCGCGGAGGAGCAGGAGATCGCGTGGGCGGCGAGCCTGTGGGTGGCGGCGCACAACGCGCGCTGGGAGGCGCTGCACGGCGATCCCCCGGTGTCCGGCGACGCGGTCCGCGCGCAGGCGGCCGAACGCCTCCGCCGCGCGAACGCGTGAACCGGGTTCACCCCTTGACGTACCGGGTCAGCATCGCGACCAGCTCGTCCTCGAGCCTGCCCACGTCCACCGGCTCGTGGTCGGCGACGAGCTGGTGGATCACCAGCTCGACCGTCGTGACGATCAGCCGGGCCGCCGTCTCCGTGTCGGCGACCCGGACCTCGGGGTGGCCGTCCAGGAGCTCCCGCATGTAGGCGTCCAGGGACCGCTTCATCCGTTCGACCTTCTCCAGCAGCTCGTTCGTCTGCGGTGCCTGTTCCCGCAGCATCCGCAGCAAGCGGGGCTCACCGAGGTGGGATTCGATCGCACCGCGGATGAAGACGCGGAAGACCTGGTCGATCGGACCGGGCAGCTGCTCCCGCTGGACCCGCTCGGCGATGGCCATGCCGTCGTCGAGGTGGCGGACCAGCAGCTCGCCGAGGATCGCGTCCTTGTTCGGGAAGTACTGGTACAGCGAGCCGATGGAGATCCCGGCCCGCTCGGCGATGCGGTTGGTGGTGCCCGCGGCGTACCCGTGCTCACCGAAAACGTGAGCAGCCGCCGTCAGGATCCGCTGCCGGGTCAGCTCGGCGCGGACCTGCCGGGGCTGTTTACGTGGCTGGATGCGGCGCTGGTCCGACGACACGTCGCTCCCTTCGGCGCGCCTCGAAAAGCGAGTAGCGCAAGACCTGAATATTTGCTCATAATTATGCCATGACCAGCACAAATACGCTGACCACGCGGTACCGGCGGGTCTCCATGGCCGAGGTGCGGAGCCGGCTGGGCGCGCCCGAGGAGATGATCGAGGGCAAGAAGCTCGACCACGTCGACAAGCACGCCCGCCGCTTCATCGCCCATGCGCCGTTCCTCGCGCTGGCGACCACCGACGCCGCGGGCCGCACGGACTGCTCGCCCCGCGGCGACTACCCGGGCTTCGTGAAGGTCCTCGACGAGCACACGCTCGCGCTGCCCGACCGGCCCGGCAACAAGATCGCCGACTCGTTCCGCAACATCGCCGAGAACGACGGCGTCGGCCTGCTGTTCCTCATCCCGGGCATGCGGGAAACCCTGCGCGTCAACGGAAGCGCGTACGTCACCGACGACCCGGACGTCCTCGCCCGGATGCGCACCGAAGCCAAGGCGCCGATGCTGGCCATCATCGTCGAGGTCGCCGAGGCGTACTTCCACTGCGGCCGGGCGCTGCTGCGGTCGAGGCTGTGGGACCCCGCCAGCCAGGCGCTGGCGGCGGAGATGCCGTCGGCCGGCGAGATCGTCACCGATCAGCTGGGCGTGGCCGTCGACCCGGCCGTGTTCGAGCAGGTCCTCGAAGACAGCTACCGGAAGTTGTACTGAGCATGCAGAAAACGATGCTGGAGCGCGTCGAGCGCGTCGCCGACGATGTCGTCTCGCTGGTGCTTCGCGGTGACGAAGGGCCGCTGGAAGCGTGGGAGCCGGGCGCGCACGTCGACCTGGCACTGCCGAACTGGCTGACGCGGCAGTACTCGCTGTGCGGTGACCCCGGCGACCTCTCGGCGTACCGGATCGCGGTCCGGCTCGATCCGCTGAGCCGGGGCGGCTCGGAGTACGTCCACCGGTATCTCCGCGCGGGCCGGACGCTCGAAGTTTCCTCGCCGCGCAACCACTTCCCGCTCGTCCCCGCGCCGGAGTACCTGTTCCTGGCGGGCGGGATCGGGATCACGCCGATCGTGCCGATGCTGCGGGCGGCCGTCGCTTCCGGGGCCGACGCTTCGCTGGTCTACGTGGGACGGTCGGCTTCGACCATGCCGTTCGCGTCGGAACTCCTTGCCACGTATGGCGAACGAGTTTCCCTCTTCGTTCACAGGCGGCCGGATCTCGCTGACTTCGGGGATTTCTCGGGTGCGGTCTACTGCTGCGGACCGGCGTCGATGCTGGCCGCGGCGGAGGCGGTGTTCCCGGGGGTGCACGCCGAACGCTTCCAGCCGACACAGCGCGTCTTCGGGCCGGACGAACCGTTCGAGGTCGTGTGCGCGCGGTCCGGGACGACGATTCGGGTGCCGGCCGACGAGTCCCTGCTCGACGCGTTGAACCACGCCGGGCGGCCGGTGCCCGCCGGGTGCCGCGAAGGCGTTTGCGGGAGCTGCGAGCTGTCGGTGCTCGACGGCGAACCCGAGCACCGCGACGACATCGGGGCGCCGCCGGGGCGGATGTTCGCGTGCGTGTCGCGGGCGTCGTCACCGCGGCTCGTACTGGACGTCTGATGATCCCGAAGGTGCGTCGCCCCGCTTCGCGACGGATGATCACCCTCGAAGTCCTGGCGAACACCGCGCCGAGCCCGGCGTTCCGGACCGTCACGCTCGGCGGGTCGTCGCTCGGTGACCTGGAGGTGGCCGGCGCCGACCAGGCCGTGCGCCTGTTCTTCCCGCGTGCCGGCCAGAACGGGCTGCGGATGCCGACCTTGGACAACGAGGGCTGGATGGCGGAGGTCCTGATGCTGCCGAAGAGCCGCCGTCCGTGGGTGCGCAACTACACGATCCGGCGAGCCCGTCCGGGTGAGATCGACATCGAGTTCGCGCTGCACGACGGCGACGCTCCGGCGGCCGAGTGGGCCCGGCGGGCGCGTCCCGGCGATCCGGCCGGCATCTTCGACCTGGGCGTGAGCTACATGCCGCCGCCCGGGGTGTCGTGGCAGCTGCTGGCCGGGGACGAGAGCGCGGTGCCGGCGATCCTGGCGATCCTCGAGCACGCTCCTGCCGACCTCCGGGCCGAGGTGTTCCTGGAGGTGCCGTCGGCCGCGGACGTCCGGGAGGTCGAGGCGCCGCCCGGGGTGCGGGTGCACTGGCTGCCGCGTGCTCGGCCGGGTCGTCCCGGTGCCCTGGCTCTTTCGACGATCCTTGCCGCCGACCTGCCCGGTGAGCGGGCTTATGCGTGGGTCGCCGGGGAGTCGGCGCTGGCCACCGGGGTGCGCCGCCACCTGGTGCGAGACCGCGGCTGGGCGAAGTCCGACATCGCGTTCCTGGGCTACTGGCGGCACGGCCGGGCGGCGCCCGGCTGAGTATCCGGAGGGTCGGCTCGCGAGCCGACTGTCTGGGTACGCGTACCATCGCGAGCAGCCTCGACGTCGAGGAGGCAGGCGTGGGCGAACTCGGGCTGACCGACACCAACGGCATCCTCGCGCTGCCCTGGGTCCGGCCCGAACGCACCAGCGCGGGGCTCGGCTGGGACCGGATCTACGTCTCCAAGCAGCGGGAACGTCCCTACCGCGCCGAGTTCGCGCCCGCCCGCAGCCACCAGCTGATCCTGCACCTCGACGGGCCCGTGACGGTCCGGCGCGGCGTCGGGACCCCGCGCGAGCGCAGCCGGCGGATGCCCGCCGGCGGGCTGTTCCTGCAGCCTTCGCACGCCGATCTGTCCGTAGAGCTCGGCGGAGACCTCGAAACCGTGCACGTCTACATCGCCGACGACGCCGTGCAGGAGGCTGCCGGCGACCACGCGCCCGTCCGGCTCGCCGAGGAGCTCGGCAGCTCCGACCCCCTGCTCGAACAGCTGGTGCTCAGCCTCGACGGCGTCGTCCGCGACTGGGAGCCGGGCGCCCGCACGTACGCCGACCAGCTGGGCGCGCTCGTCGCGGCGCAGCTGGTCCGCCGCCACCACGCCGGCCCCGCCCGCGTGCCCGCCCCGGCCCGAGGTCTCTCCGACCGGCAGTTCACGCGGGTCCGCGACCTGATGGCGGAACGCCTGGCCGAGCCGGTGCCGCTGGCGGAGCTGGCCGCGCTCGCCGGGCTCAGCGTCAGCCAGTTTTCGCGGCAGTTCAAGGCCCGCACCGGCCTGCCCCCGCACCGGTTCCTGCTCCGGCTGCGGGTCGAGCAGGCAGGGCTGCTGCTGCGCACGGGCAACGACCCGATCGCCGAGATCGCGGCCCGCTGCGGCTTCTCCCACCAGGAACACTTGACGCGGGTGCTGCGCGCCCAGCTCGGCACGACCCCGGCGGCACTGCGCCGGGCAGGCTGACCCGTAACTCGCGTGATCAGAGCCGTAACCGGCGTGATTGAGGCCGTAACTCGCGAGTTCCGGCCCCAATCACGCGAGTTCCGGCCTCAATCACGCGAGTTACGTCCCGGATCACGCGAGTTCCGGCTCCGATCACGGCGCGGCAACGCGCGTTTCGTGCCGTCCCGCAGCACGAACGTGCAGGACCACGGTCCCCGCCGGCCGGATACTCCCTCGCATGACCTCGTTCACCTACGCCGCGAACCCCGTCCGGGTGGTCTTCGGCCGCGGCACGCTCGGCACCCTCGGTGACGAGGCCCGCCGCCTCGGGCTGAGCCGCGTCCTGCTCGTCGGAACCCCGCGCCACGCCGACAAAGCCGCCGACGTCCTCGGGCCGCTGCTGGCCGCACGCTTCGAAGACGCCGCCATGCACACTCCCGTCGACGTCACCGAGCGCGCGCTCAAGGTCGTCGCCGAGCACGACGTCGACGGGGTCGTCGCCATCGGCGGTGGCTCGGCCACCGGCTTGGCCAAGGCGATCGCCCTGCACACCGACCTGCCGCAGCTGATCGTCCCGACGACGTACGCGGGCTCCGAGCTCACCGAAGTCCTCGGGCAGACCGCCGACGGCCGCAAGACCACCCAGAAGACCCCGAAGGTCCGGCCCGAGACGGTCATCTACGACGTCGACCTCACGCTCGGCCTGCCCGTGCCCTTCTCCGCCGCCAGCGGGCTCAACGCGCTCGCCCACGCCGTCGAGGCCCGCTACGCCCCCGACGCCAACCCGATGACCGACCTGCTCGCGCAAGAAGCGACAAAACTCCTCACGGACGCCTTACCGCGCATAGCAAATGATCCGTCCGATGTGGACGCACGCACCGACGCCCTGCGCGGCGCCTGGCTGGCCGGCACCTGTCTCGACGCCGTCGAAATGGGCCTGCACCACAAGCTGTGCCACCTCCTCGGCGGCAAGTTCGGGCTGCCGCACGCGGAAACGCACGCCGTCCTGCTCCCGTACGTCATGGCCCACAAGGGCCTCGACGACGCGGGCGACGTCTTCGACCTCGCCAACAGCCTCCCGATCCCGCACTCGCTGGCCGAACTCGGCCTCACCGAAGCGGACATCGCCGACGAGCCGGAAGCGGACCTGCTCCGCCAAGCGATAGCCGGCACCCGTCCGGCCGCACCGCCGAGCCTCAAAGCGCTCACGAAACAGGTCGTCGACAGCTTCGCAGCGGCACCGGACCGCGTCCGCACCCTCCTCACCGACCTCGTCGAGACGCTGCACGGCTACGCGATCCGCACCGACCTCACGCAGGACGAGTGGGAGTACGCGATCGGCTTCCTGACCCGCGCCGGCCACATCACCACCGACACCCGGCAGGAGTTCATCCTGCTGTCGGACACCCTCGGCGTGTCGAGCGTCGTCGACGTCCTGACGAACTCGCGGACGCCGGACACCACCCCGTCGGCCGTGCTCGGACCGTTCTACGTGGACGGTCCCCCGGAGACCCCGCAGGGCGCCGACCTGGCCGAAGGGCTGCCGGGGACTCCACTGTGGACCGATATCCGCGTCACCGACACCGATGACCGGCCGGTCCCGGAAGCGATCGTCGACGTCTGGCAGTCCAATGAGGACGGCTTCTACGACGTCCAGCTGCCCGAGGTCGACGGCCCGGTGCTGCGCGCCCGCTTCCGCACCGACGCCGAGGGCCGGCTGCGCTTCCGGACGATCGTGCCGAGCGCCTACCCCATTCCGGCGGACGGTCCCGTCGGGCAGATGCTCGACGCCGTCGGGCGCCACCCCTACCGGGCGCCGCACGTGCACTTCATGATCGCCAAGCCCGGCTACCGGACGCTGATCACCCAGCTGTTCGTCGCCGGCGGCGAGTACCTCGGCTCCGACACCGTGTTCGGCGTCAAGGACGGCCTGATCGTCGACTTCGCCGAGCAGCCCGACGGAACCGGACGCCGTCTCGACTTCACCTTCCGCATCTCAGGGAGCAGCGCATGAGCTACGACACCGACGTCATCGTGGTCGGCAGCGGCCCGGCCGGCGGCTCCGCGGCCCTGCTGCTCGCCACGTACGGCGTGCCGACCGTGCTCGCCACCAAGTACGGCTGGACGGCCAACACGCCCCGCGCGCACATCACCAACCAGCGCACCATGGAAGTGCTGCGCGACCTCGGCGTCGAAGACAAGGCCCTGGCCGTCGGCACGCCGCCGGAGCTGATGGGCGACACCGTGCTCTGCACGTCCCTGACCGGGCCGGAGATCGGCCGCATCCGCAGCTGGGGCACCGGCGCCGCCTCGGCGGCCGAGTACGGCGCGGCCAGCCCGTGCCACATGATCGACCTGCCGCAGACCTACCTCGAGCCGATCCTGGCGAGCGAAGCCGCCGCGCGTGGCGCGAAACTGCGTCTGGACACGGAATTCCTGGACTTCACGCAGGACGAGGACGGCGTCACCGCCCGGTTCCGCGACCGCGTGCGCGGCGACGAGTTCACCCTGCGCGCCAAGTACCTGATCGGCGCCGACGGCGCGCGCAGCCGCGTCGCCGAGCAGGCCGGCCTGCCGATCGCCGGGCAGACCGGCAAGGCGGGCAGCATGAACATCACGTTCACCGCCGACCTCGGGCCGTACGTGGCGCACCGCCCGAGCGTCCTGTACTGGGTGATGCGGCCCGGCGCGCACCTCGGCGGGATCGGGATGGGCTTGGTCCGGATGGTGCGGCCGTGGAACGAGTGGCTGCTGACCTGGGGTTACGACATCGAGCAGGCCCCGCCGGAGGTCGACGTCGAAGAGGCGGCGCGGCTGGTGCGCGACCTGGTCGGCGACCCGGACCTCGACGTCGAGATCACGTCGACGTCGCTGTGGACGGTCAACCACAACTACGCGACCGAGTACCGCAGCGGCCGGGTGTTCTGCGCCGGGGACGCCGTGCACCGGCACCCGCCGTCCAACGGGCTCGGCTCGAACACCTCGATCCAGGACTCCTACAACCTCGCGTGGAAGCTCGCGATGGTGCTTCGCGGCGAAGCGGGCGAAGGGCTGCTGGACAGCTACAGCGCCGAGCGAGCGCCGGTCGGCAAGCAGATCGTCGACCGGGCGAACCTGAGCCGCGACCAGTTCGGGCCGATCTTCGCCGCGCTGGGCATCACCGGCGACACCGACGCCGACGGCATCACAGCCGGGCTCGAGACCTGCCTCGCGCCGACGGCCGAGGGCGCGCGGAAACGGCGTGAGCTGGAGAAGGCGATCGAGCTGAAGCACTACGAGTTCAACGCCCACGGCGTCGAGATGGACCAGCGGTACGCCTCGGGCGCGGTGCTGCCGGACGGGGTCGTGGCGCATTCGGAACGTGACGCCGAGCTGTTCCACCGGCCGAGCACCGAGCCGGGGGCGAAGCTGCCGCACGCGTGGCTGGTCGGGCCGCACGGGCGTCGGGTGTCCACTTTGGACCTCGTGGGCGGCGGCCGCTGGACGGTGCTGACCGGCCTCACCGGCACCGCTTGGCGCGACGCCGCGGCCAAGGTGGGCGCCGAGCTGGGCCTCGACCTGCGCGCGCTGCGCGTCGGCGACCCCGAAGGTCGCGACGCGTACGGCGACTGGTCCCGGCTCAGCGGCATCGACGAGGACGGCTGCCTGCTGGTCCGCCCGGACGGCTACGTCGCCTGGCGCCACCGCACAGCCGACGCCGAAGCGGCGAAGTCCCTCCTGACGGCCCTGAAGTCGCTCCTCGACCGTGATTGAAGCCGGAACTCGCGTGATTGAGCACGTGACCCGCGTGATTGGAGCCGGAACTCGCGAGTTACGGCTTCAATCACGCGAGTTACGGCTCTGATCACGCGAGTTACGGGGTGGTGACCTGGGTGAAGGTGACCGGGATCTTCGGGGGTCCGCTGCCGTCGCCGATGCCGGGACGGGACGGGTCGATGCCGCCGCGGGCGACGTTGTCCAGGACGCCGAGGCCCGCGTCGTCGATGCTGCCGAAGACCGTGTACTCCGGCGAGATCTCGACGTCGCCGAAGACGAGGAAGAACTGGGACCCACCCGAGTCGGGCTGGGCCGTCTTCGCCATGGCGAGGACGCCGCGGCCGTACGTCAGCTCGGGGAACAGCTCGTCGCGGATCGAGTAGCCGGGACCGCCGGTGCCGTCGCCCACCGGGTCGCCGCACTGGAGCATCTGCAGCCCGGCCGTCACGGACAGCCGGTGGCACGACGTGCCGTCGTAGAACCCCTGCTTCACCAGGCTGACGAAGTTGACCACGGTGCAGGGGGCGAGCGCGCGGTCGAGCGTGAGGCCGATGGCGCCGACGCTCGTGGCGAGCCGCACGGGGACGGTGCCGGAGGACGACGCCGGGCCGTCGGACGGCGGTGCGACCTTCTTCGGCGCCGGTGACGTGGGGTCCGGGGTGAAGGCGCAGGTCACCGGGTCGGCCAGGGGCTTGGTGCGCTTCGGCATCGGTGCCCGGCCGCCGGGAGGCAGGGAAAACGGGGCGCTGGTCGTCGATGCCGCCGAGCTGGCCGTCGGTGACGACGTGGGCAAGGTCCCGACGGCCCCCTTGGCGTCCGGTTCGCGCAGGAAGCCGGGGTAGCCCCAGGCCAGGAAGGCCAGCGCCATCAGGATGACGACGATGACCGACCCGGCGATCAGCACGATGGCGGCGGGTGAGGTCTTCTTCGGCGGCACCGGCGGCTGCCACTGCGGATACTGGGAGAACTGCTGGTGGGGCTGGTGCGGATACGGATACCGCGGTTCGCTCCCGTCCGGCCGATCCCCCGGTGGCCCCGGCTCGCTCATCCCCGCTCCCCTCGTCAGGGAGCCCATTCTGCCGTGCGGGCCGGCTTGCCGGGTACGAACGCGGAAAGCCGGCCCGATCAGCCCGTCACGGCAACCCCCACGGTGCACTCGCCCCGCCCGGCGGCACCGGCCGCACCCCGAAGTCCGGCCGATCCCCCTTCCGGTACACGAAGGCGTCCTCACCGCGCCCCAGCTCCACCTGCACGTCACCGTTGCCCAGCCGCCGCCAGCGCCGCGACCGGCCCCGCGCGTCCGTCACCGTCAGCTCGCCGTCGATGCCCGGCCGCAGCACGCAGGGCGCTCCCGCCTCGCTGTGCACCTTCAGCCAGCGCGTCTTCCCGGTCGCCCGGGACGCGCTGAGCAGGAACGCGCCTTCGGTGCGGAAGTCCCGCAGCGCGATGTCACCCCAGGCCGCGGGCACCGCCGGGAACAACCGGACCACGCCGCCCCAGCTCTGGACCAGCATGTCCTGCATGGACTTCGCCGCCGACAACGGCGTCTCGATGACCGGCCCGGACTCCTTGTACATCGTGTTCGGCTGGATGTAGCGCCGCTGCAGCTCGCCCAGGTAGAACGCCGCCTGCTCGCCGCGCAGCATCTGCGCCGAGATCGACGCCGCGCCGGTGAACGTGTACCCCTGCAGCGCGCCCTCGAAGCCGACCCAGTGGTTCAGCGACGTCTCGATGATCTGCCGGTGCTCCGGCTGTTCCCACGTGACGTCGTAGAGCGGGTAGATCTGCAGCATGTGCGAGTAGTGCCGGTGCGACTTCGCGAACGGCACACCCGCGCCGATCATGTACCCGTTCACGTCGGCCGGGTAGTCCACCAGCGAAGCCAGGACGTTCCGCCACTTCGGCGCCAGCGGATCGCCGGGCGCCGTCTGCAGCAGCGTCTTGCAGCCCCACCGGATGAGCGAGAGGTCGTAGTTGCAGTCCGGGGCGTCGACGCCGTACTCGGGCGAGAACGTCGGCGGCAGGTGCAGCTTGCCGTCCGGGCCCGGCGCGAGGAAGTGCAGGTAGTAGTTGATCGCCTTGCGCAGCAATGGGAACAGCGTTCCCGACAGCAGCTTCCGGTCCATCGTGTGGCGGTAGGACAGCCACACGTTGTGCAGCGCCCACGTCAGGTTGCCGACCTCCGGGGTCGGCGGGTCCTGCCCCGGGACGCCGACGGGGAACCCGCTCGTGGCGTTGGAGACGCCGTTGAGCAGCGTCATGTCGGTCGTGCGCGGGATGCCCGCGGAGTCGGCCTGGTACGGCGACGCGACCTGGCTGGTCAGGTTGCTCCGGTACTTGTCGAGGGCGTAGCTGACGGCGTCCAGCTCGAGGTGGTTGGAGCCGTGGATCAGCCAGTATTCGAGCTGGACGTTGAGGTTCCACCACGTCGCCGGCCACGGCGTGTTCTCCAGCCACGGCCCGGACGTCGCCATCACCGGCGCCTCCCGCCGGGCTGCCGACGCGATCTTGTACAGCTGGATCCAGTAGAAGCTCTGCAGCCGGGTGTCCGGGATGGACAGGAAACTGTGCCGGTAGTAGTCGTGCCACCAGCGCCGGTGGTCCTGGGTCAGCGCGCCGAACGGCTCCGCCCGGCGGACCGTCGAGAGCGCCCGCGCCACCGACGTCTTCGCCGGGTGCGACCACGCCACCGACGTGTACAGCGTGCGCGCACCACCGCGGGTGACCTCCCGCCACGCCGTCACGTGCTCGCCGCCGGCTAGCAGCGGCTGGACGGCCAGCCGTGCGTCACCGCTGCCCGACAGCTGCACCGGCGGGTTCGCGGTGTAGCCGGCGGGCGGCGGCTTGTTCCACACCGGGTCGGCGCGCGGGCTGACCGCGACCGCCGGGTGGAACACCCACTTGAACGCGCGTTCTCCTTCGGACGGCCGGATTTCGACGGCCAGCAGCGACTGTCCGGTGTGGACGATCGCCCGCAGGCTCAGGCTGCCGGCCGCGGTCGTGATCGTGCCGGTCAGCTCCGCGTTCCACAGGTCCATCCGCCAGTCGATCGCGGTGATCGCGCCGACCGGTTCGAGGGTGAAGTACCCGATCGGCAGGCGCGCCAGGCCGAACAGCGAGCCGAACTCCGGGCGGTGGTCCTGGACCTGGCTGTGCTGGACGTTGAACCGGATCGCGTTCTGGCCGGGTTCGGCGTAGATGCCCGAGCCGAGGAAGCCGTTGCCCAGGAACGGGCCTTCGTACCAGGTCTTCGGCAGCCGCCGCCAATACAGGTCCGCCGTGCCGAGGAAACCGGCCCAGCCGAAGTCGTCGCTGCCCGGTGCGTCGGCGAAGGCGGGGGTGACGCCCGCCGCGCCCGCCGCGATCCCGGCGAGCGCCCCACCGAGCACGGTCCTTCGCGTGATGTCCATCCCGACCTCCTTGTCGAAAGCGGATTCAGCTCGGCAGGCCCCACGCCGGCGCCGGACCGAGAGCGGGGACGTCCCGGGGCGCGCGGTCCGCCCGCCCGCCCCGCGGGGTGACGACGGCGGTGCCGCCGCGCCGCAGCCCGATCGCGATCCGCCCGGGCCCGGCCGGGCGCCACGGCAGCCGCCGGCCGTGCTCGTCGCGGACGTCGACGTCCCCGGCGACGCCGTGCTGCAGCACCAGGGGCTCGCCGGCTTCGCTGTGCACACGCACGAACTCCGTCGTCCCGGCGCGACGGGAGGCGTCCACGAGGAACGCGCCCTCCGCGCGCAGGCCCGCGATCGAGGCGTCGCGCCAGGTCGCCGACACCGACGGGAAGACCTTGAGCACGCCGCCGGATCCCTGCATCAGCATGTCCACCAGGGACTGCGCGGCGGTGATCGGGCTTTCGATCGCGAAGTTGGAGCCCTCGCGGTACATCGTGTTCGCGGTCAGCTCGGTGTCGGCGACGATGTTCCGGTCGAGGAAGAACTTCAGGTAGCGCAACGCTTCCTCGGGCGCGTCCATCACCGAGCTCATCGACGATGCGGCCGCGTAGCTGTAGCCGTGCCAGGCGGTCTGGTCGGCGATCCAGTGCCGGAACGTCCGCGTCATGACGTCGCGGTCGCCCGCGCGGTCCCAGACCTTCTCGCGCAGGGGGTAGAGCCACAGCAGGTGCGAGAAGTGCCGGTGCGACGCGGCCAGGGGGACGCCGTCGCCGATCAGCACGCCGTCGGCGGCGGTCTCGTGGTACGGCACCAGCTTCGCGCCGATCTCCTGCCAGATCGGGACGCGCGGTTCGTTCAGGTGCAGGATCCGCGCGGTGTCGACGAGCGTGCGGGCGGCCCACCGGATCAGCGACAGGTCGTAGGTGCAGTCGGGCGCGTCGGCGTACTCCGGCGAGCGAGTCAGCGGCAGGTGCAGGTAGCCGTCGGGGCCGGTGAAGAGGAAGTGGCGGTAGAAGTTCAGCGCCTTGGCCAGCGTCGGGTACAGGACGTCGCGCAGCACGCGCCGGTCCAGGTGGTGGCGGTAGGCGAGCCAGACGTTGTGCAGGCCCCACAACAGGTTCCCGGTCTGGTCGGTCTTGGACGTCGTCCCGGGGACGCCGACCGAGCGTGTGCCTCCGGGCCGCAGCCGCCAGTCACCCGGGTGCGAGAGCGCGTAGGTGTCGCCGTCGCGGTAGGCGGGCGGCACGGATGTCTCGAGGTTCGCGTGGTCGCGGCGGAAGGTCTCGGTGACGGCGTCGAGCTCGGGGTGGTTGCTGCTGTTGACGATCGGGTAGGTGACCTGGACGTTGAGGTTCCACCAGACCGCGGTCCAGCTGTTGCCGACCTCGGGGAACCACGGTCCCCACTCGGACACGACCGGCCCGTTCGCCCGCGTGGCGGCCGCGATCTTGTAGAGCTGGATCCAGTAGAACCGCTGGACCTGCTTGTCCGGCACCGAAACGAAGCTGCGGGCGTGGTAGTCGTTCCACCAGCGGCGGTGCCGGGCGAGCAGCGCGTCCGGGTTCGCGGCAAGCGCTTTCCGGACGGCTGTGAGGGCGTCGGCGGTGTGCGTCGTGCCCGGGAAGCTGTAGGCGACGGTCGCGGCGAACAGCCGTCGCGCGCCGATCGTGCGTTCGCGCCAGGCCGTCGTGTAACCGCCGCCGGCGAGCATCGGCTGCGCGCAGTAGCCGTCGCCGAGCTCGGGCGCGGGGTTCGCGACGTACTCGGGCGGCTTGCGGACGGTCCGGGTGGTCGCCGACTCCAGCGGCTGGAACGCCCAGGCGGCGCCGGCCTCCCCCGCGCTCGGCGTCAGCGAGACGAGCAGCACGCCCAGGTCGTTGTGCACGACGGCGGAGAACGCGACCGAGCCCCGGGTGGTGGTGATCGTGCCGCCGAGCTCGGCGTTGTAGAGGTCGAGCGTCCAGTCGACGGCGGTGATCGCACCGGCGAGCGTGAGCGTGAGGTAGCCGATCGGCAGCCGGGACAGCCCGATCCCGGCCTCCCACTGGACGCGCTGGTCCTGCACCTGGCTGTGGCTCAGCATCACCTTGAGGACCTGCGGCGTCTGCCCGGCGTAGACCTGGGCGCCGAGGTAGCCGTTGGCGAGGAACGGACCCTCTTGCCAGTTCTTGGGGAGCCGCTTCCAGACCATCCGCGCGTCGGTGGCGACGTCCCGGTACGGGTTCCCGGCGGCGCCGAGCGCGGGCGGAGCGGCTCGAGCCCAAAGTCCCCCGAACGCGGCGGCCCCCACCGCGACCGAGGCAGAGCGGAGCACGGTACGCCGCGACACTGCGTCCATGAAGCGTCCTTTCGGATTCATACTATGTTTCATGCGACTTACAGGCGGCGTGCGGCCATGTTTGCAGACAGAGCCTCAGAAAGCCAGAGTTGTTCACCCAAAAAGCGGAGATACATCCGATGTATCGACGATGCAGGGAGATCAGTCGCCGTCGCAGAGCTGGGCCACGAGGGTGTCGGCCGCCCAGTCCTCCCACCGCTCGGGCGACCAGCCGCGGTCGCGGACGAACACCTGGTAGAGCTCCGGACCGAGCAGCCCGAACAGCACGTCGGCGGCGTGCTCGACTGTCACGCCGGCGCGCGCCCCCGGCTTGGTCACCAGCGACCGGGCGGCTTCGAGGTGCACGGCGAACCGCGGGTCGACGTCGTCGCTCCACTGGCCGGCGATCGCCGGGTCGGCCGAGACGGCCGCGCGCAGCATCTCGACGATCGGGGCGACGCGCTCCAGGATCCCGCGGGTGCCCCGGACGTGCAGCCGCAGGTGGGACTCGGCCGTGGTGGCCGCGAGAACCTCCTGGAACCACGTCCGGTCCATCGTCGCGACCGGCTCGAGGTCACCCGCGATCGCCACGTCGACCAGTTCCTTGAGCAGCACGCGCTTGTTGCCGAAGGTGAAGTAGATCGTCTGCACGGCCACTTCCGCCCGGTCGGCGATCTCCTTGAGGGTCGTCGCGCCGTACCCGTTGAGGACGAACAGCTCGCGCGCCGCCTCCAGCATGCGCCTGCGCGTCCGCGGGGCGTCACGGACGCGTTTCTTGCGCTGTTCCATTACTGGAGTGTACATCTAGAGTAGGACTCTAGTAACGGAGGAACCCATGCAGGCCATCGTCAACGCCCGGCAAGCCGAAGCCTGGAACGGCTGGGAGGGCGTCCACTGGGCGCGCAACCGCGCCCGCTACAACGCGATCGTCGGCGCGTTCAACGACGACCTCTTCCGTGTCGCCGCGATCACCCCGGACGACCACGTCCTCGACGTCGGCTGCGGCACCGGCCACGTCACGCTGCTGGCCGCGCGGCGGGCCGGTCGCGGACACGTCGTCGGAGTCGACCTCTCGGCCCCGATGCTGGAGCGCGCCCGCGCCGACGCCGCGGCGCAGGACCTCACCCATGTCCGGTTCGAGCAGGGCGACGCCCAGGTCCACCCGTTCCCCGACGCCGGTTTCGACGTCGCGATCAGCCGGGGCGGGGTGATGTTCTTCGAGGACGCGGTGGCCGCGTTCGCCAACATCCGGCGCGGGCTGCGGCCCGGCGGGCGGCTGGCGTTCCTCGGCCCGCAGGGAGGCGGTCCCGACAGCGACTACGCCCGCGCGACCGCGGCGCTCAAGCCCCTGATGCGCGCACCGTCACCTGCGTCGCGGGGCATGGGATCCCTGGTCGACCCGGCCCGCATCCGCGAGGTGCTCGACGCGGCCGGGTTCGCCGGCATCCGCATCGAGCCGGTCATCGCGCCGATGGACTACGGCCGCGACGCCGCCGACGCGGCGGAGTTCATCCTCGGCCAGGGACCGGTCCGCACCAACCTGGCCGGACTCGACCCGGGCGTCGTCGAACGGACGCGGGAGCAGCTGACGGAGGGACTCGAGGCGTACGAAACGCCCGAAGGCGTCCGGATCTCCGGCGCGGTCTGGCTGGTCGACGCGACCCGGGCGGCCTAGGCCCCGGGCAGCGGCGGCAACGCCGGGGTCTCCAGCCAGCGGGTGAAGAACGCGTCCAACGACCGGGCCGCGTACGCCTCCGCCATGGCCACGAACCCCTCGGTCGTCACCAGGCCGTGGCGGTGGTCGCCGGTCCACGCCTTCAGCAGCGCGAAGAACGCCGGGTCGCCGATCTCCGCGCGCAGCGCGTGCAACGTCAGCGCGCCGCGCTTGTAGACGCGCTCGTCGAACATGCGGGCCACGCCCGGGTCGGCGATCCGGACGTCCGCCGGCTTGGCCTTGACGCGCGTGTGCCAGCCGCGGGCCAGCGCCTGCGCGGACTGCCCGCCCGACTCCTCCGACCACAGCCACTCGGCGTAGGTCGCGAAGCCCTCGTTCAGCCAGATGTGGCGCCAGTCGGCCACCGTCAGGCTGTTGCCGAACCACTGGTGGGCCAGCTCGTGCACCACGAGCCGCTCGTACGTGCGGCGGCCGTCGACGTGGTTGGCGCCGAAGATCGCCATGCCCTGCGCCTCGATCGGGTCGTCGAGGTCGTCGTCGGTGACGACGATGACGTACTCGGCGAACGGGTACGGGCCGAACAGCCGCTGCAGGAACTCCATCATCCGGCCCTGCCGGCCGAAGTCGCGGTCGAACGCCCGGCGCAGCCGCGACGGCACGGCCGCCCGCTGCGTCACGGTCTCGAAGATCGACTCCACCTGCCCGCTGGCGCGCCCGATCCCGAGGCTCAGCCGGCGCAACCCCACCCCGGTGTGCGGGAACCAGCCGCGGCCGGACAGCTCGACGTCGTCGTAGCGGCCGATCTGCACGCTCATCAGGTAGGTCGCCGTCGGTTCGGGCCGGTCGAACACCCACTTCGTCGTGCTAGCCGACGTGGACCGCTCGACGAGGGTGCCGGTGACCGCGACCAGGTACGGCGACGCCGTCGTCACGGTCACGCGGTAGGCCGCCTTGTCCGCCGGGTGGTCGTTGCACGGGAACCACGACGGCGCGCCGACCGGCTGGCTCGCCACCAGCGCGCCGTCGGTCAGCTCGTCCCAGCCGACGTCGCCCCAGCGGCTGCGCACCGGGCGGGGGTTGCCGACGTAGTGCACCTCGACGAGGAACGCGGCACCCGCCGCGATCGACCTCGCCGGCCGCACGTGCAGCTTCGCGCCGCGCTTCAGGTACTTCGCGGGCTTCCCGTCGACCAGCACGCGGTTGATCCGGAACTCGCCGAAGTCCAGGCTGACGCGGGAAAGCGCCTGCGTCGCCTCGGCGGTGATCACCGCCGAGGCCGAAAGCCGGTTCGGGGCGACCTTGTAGTCGAGGTTCAGGTCGTAGTGCCGGACCCGGTAGCCGCCGTTGCCGTGGGCGGGGAGGTAGGGGTCACCGGAAGTATCCGCGCCGGGTGCCGGTGCCGGAGCCTTCGAAATCACCCGTGCCGAACCTTTCCTCGTGCCGTGCTGAAACCAGGCTCGCACGGACGGGTGTGTCCGGCGAGCCCGGCAGGTACTTCGTGACCTTCTACTTACCCGTCCACGCGGAGATCGGGTTGCCGAGCCAGCGCGTGTCGGCCGGCACCTCGTCGCCGCGGGTCACCAGCGACCCCGGGCCGACCGTGGTGCGCGCGCCGATGCCGGCGCCCGGCAGCACGATGCCGTGCGGGCCGAGCGTCGCGCCCTCGCCGAGCGCCACCCGCGACATGCTCATGATCCGGTCGTGGAACAGGTGCGTCTGCACGACGCAGCCGCGGTTGATCGTCGCGCCGTCACCCAACGACACGAGGTCGGCCTCGGGCAGCCAGTACGTCTCGAGCCACACACCGCGGCCGATCTTGACGCCCATCGTGCGCAGCCAGGCCGACAGCAGCGGCGTGCCGCCGATCGAGCCGATCAGCCACGGCACCGCGAGGGCCTCGACGAAGGTGTCGGCCAGCTCGTTGCGCCAGACGAAGGAGCTCCACAACGGGTGGTCGATCTCGCGGAACTTGCCGACCAGCAGCCACTTCATCACGGTGGCGGTGAGCGCCGCGACGATCCCGGCAGCCAGCAGGGCGGGCCCGGCCAGCAGCAGGGCGACGCCGAAGCCGAACGCCGTCGCCGCCCACAGCAGCCCGAACGCGACCGAGACGGTCAGCGCGACCCCGCACATCACCGGGATGATCCGGCACAGCTCGACCAGCGCCCGCGCCGCCTTGAGGTGCAGCGCCGGGGTGTAGGTGCGGCTCGTGTCGGCGTCGCCGATCGCGCGGCGGACCGGCAGCGGCGGCATCCCGAGGTACGACGAGCCCTTCTTCGCCTTCAGCGGCGTCGAGGACAAAACACCTACGAGTCCGCGCTTCGGCACCGAACGGCCGGGCGCGGTCATCCCCGAGTTGCCGAGGAAGGCCTGCTTGCCGATCCGGGCCGGGGCGACGTGCAGCCAGCCGTGGCCGAGCTCGTAGGTGGCGACCATGGTGTCGTCGGCCAGGAACGCGCCGCTGTCGACCTGGGTCATCTTCGGCAGCGCCAGGACGGTCGACGCCTCGACGTTGCGGCCCACCTTCACGCCGAGCAGCCGCAGCCAGACCGGCGTGAACAGGCTGGCGTACAGCGGGAACAGGCCTTCGCGGGCCATGCTCATCAGGCGTTCGGTGGCCCAGACCTGCCAGGCGACGCGGCCGTGCACCGGGTGGTAGCCCTCGACCATGCCGATGCTCAACGCCCGGACACCGGCGAGCACGAGCAGCATGTACGCGCCGAAGTACGCCACGGTCGCGACCGGGACGAAGACCAGCGCCTGGGTGAACGCGGCCAGGAGCGTCGGCGCCCCGGCGATCGCGTAGCCGAGCACGGCGACCCCGGCCAGCGCGGCGATGCCGGGCAGGAACCCGAGCAGCAGCGAGGTCACGCCGTAGACGGTGGCCCAGAAGTGCGACCGCGGCGGACGGCTCGACGGCCACTTCAGCGCGTCGCGTTCGTCCTTGGCCACGCGAGCGGCGGGCGAACCGGCCCAGCGCTGCCCGGCCGGGACGGCGCCGCGGACGGTCGAGCCGGCCGCGATCTCCGCGCCCTTGCCGACGCGGACGCCGGGGAACAGGGTGCTGCGCGCGCCGATCCGGGCTTCCGCGCCGATGCGGACCTTGCCGATGTGCACGCGGTCGCCGTCGACCCAGTGGCCGGTCAGGTCGACCTCGGGCTCGATCGCGGCACCGCGGCCCAGCTTGAGGAACCCGGTGACCGGCGGCGGCGAGTGCAGGTCGACGTCCTTGCCGATCCGCGCGCCGAGCGCCTTGGCGTAGGTGGTCATCCAGGACGCGCCGGCGACGCTGTCCGCGCCGCTGAACTCCGCGAGCTTCTCGGCCGTCCACAGTCGCAAGTGGACACTCCCGCCGCGCGGGTAAGTGCCGGGGCGCACGCCGGAGAGCAGCACGCGGGCACCACCGGCGGCGATCGCGATCCGGCCCGCCGGGCTGAACAGCACGACCCAGGCCAGGCCGATCCACGCCCAGCTCAGCGTCGGCGCCCAGGCGAACCCGAGCAGCGACAGGATGTTCGACAGCGCGGCGGCGAGCGTCGCCCAGCGCAGCCCGACCAGGCCCATGAGCGGAACCGTCAGCAGCGACTGGATGACACCGGCGCGCCGCGGGGTCGGCACGATGTCCCGGCGTTCGGTCGCCTGGCCGCTCAGCGCGTCCAGCATCGCGGCCAGCGCGCCCAGCCGGGGGTGCTGGTAGACGTCGGCGACCGACACCTGCGGGTGCCGGGTGCGGATGCGCGCGACGACCTGCGCGGCCGTGAGACTGCCACCGCCGTGGGTGAAGAAGTCGGCCTTCGGGTCGTCGACCGACACGCCGAGGATCTCGGCCCAGCCTTCGGCGAGCCACGTCTCGGTCGGCGACAGCCCGGCGGCGTCCACAGTGGACAGCGGCCACGGGAGGGCGGCGCGGTCGACCTTGCCGGAGGTGCGGGTCGGCAGGTCCTCGACGACGGCGAGCAGCGGCACCAGCGCGGCGGGCAGGTGCTCGCGCAGCCGGTTCGCGGACTGCTCGTGGTCGAAAGCCACTCCTGCGGCGGGGACGACGTAGCCGACGAGGACCTGGTTGCCGGCCTTGGTGCGGCGGATCGCGGCGGCCGCGCCCTGCACGCCCGGCAGGGCCTGCAGCGCGGCGTCGACCTCGCCCAGCTCGATGCGGCGGCCGCCGAGCTTGACCTGCTCGTCGAGCCGGCCGAGGAACAGCAGGCCCTCGGCTTCGGCGCGGACCATGTCGCCCGAGCGGTAGGCGCGCTGCCAGCCCAGCGACGGCAGCGGCGCGAACTTCTCGGCGTCCTTCGCCGCGTCCAGGTAGCGGGCCAGGCCGACCCCGCCGATGACGAGCTCGCCGGTGTCGCCCATGGCGACCGGCCGGCCCTCGTCGTCGACGACCGCGAGCTGCCAGCCGGCCAGCGGCAGGCCGATCCGCACCGGGCCCTCGCCGGTCAGCTGCGCGGCGCAGGCGACGACGGTGGCCTCGGTCGGGCCGTAGGTGTTCCAGACTTCGCGGCCTTCGACGGCGACGCGCTCGGCCAGCTCCGGCGGGCACGCTTCGCCGCCGAAGATGAGCAGGCGGACGTCTTCGAGGGCGTCGGCGGGCCACAGCGCGGCCAGCGTCGGCACGGTGGAGACGACGGTGATCTGCTGCGCGACCAGCCACGGGCCGAGGTCGACGCCGGTGCGGACCAGCGCGCGCGGCGCCGGGACCAGGCAGGCGCCGTGGCGCCACGCCAGCCACATCTCTTCGCAGGAGGCGTCGAAGGCGACGCTCAGGCCGGCCAGCACGCGATCGCCCGGGCCGATCGGCTCCTCGGTGAGGAACAGCTCGGCCTCGGCGTCGACGAACGCGGCGGCCGAGGCGTGCGTGACCGCGACGCCCTTGGGCTTGCCGGTGGAGCCGGAGGTGAAGATGATCCACGCGTCGTCGGCGGGGCCGGGGACGCCGTCGCGCCCGCCGGGGGTGCTGTGGACGTTGATCTTGCCGTCGGTGGCGACCGCGGCGACCTGGGCCTCTTCGAAGACCAGCTCGGCGCGCTCGTCCGGGTCGTCCGCGTCGACCGGCACGTAGGCGGCGCCGACGGACAGGGTGGCGAGGATCGCGACGTACAGCTCGGCGGTCCCGGAAGAGATCCGGATGCCGACGCGGTCGCCGAGGCCGACGCCGTAACCGCGCAGCCGGCGGCCGTAGCCGTCGATCTCCTCGAGGAGCCGGCGGTAGGTCAGCGTGGTGGTGCCGTCGTCGATCGCGGCGGCGTTGGGGTGCCGCTCGGCGGTGGTGGCGACGATGTCGAGCAGGGTGCGCTCGCTGGCGCCCAGGCCGGACCAGAACAGGGCCCGGTCGGCGACCGGAGCGGGCGAGGGAGCGTGCGTCACCTCGGCGACACAGGCGAGCGGGGCGGTGATCTCCGCGTCGACCTCGGGGACCGATCCGGCGGGTTCGATCGTGACGGTCATCGGGCGTGCACCTCGACCGGAACGAAGACGTGCAGGAACAGACTATGGGCGCGCAAGCCCATCACTCACCTTCCGCGAGCCTCACCGGGCTTGCACTCCTGAATGAGGCGCCCGCAACGACCCTTCACCATACTCGCAGGTGAAGGAAACATATCTGCGAGATCACGACGGAGTGTCGGACCTCACCCAGACCGCCCTGACCAGCGTGATCCAGGTCGCACTCGCGGATCACGCCGGCCGAGGCGTCAGGCTGGGACGTCAAAAAGTCACCGGGATTTGGCGGGCCTGGCCGCTTTTCCGCCGACCTTCGGTTTCGCGTTCTTTTCGCGGACGCGCACATTCACCCGGACGGGGCTGCCTTCGAAGCCGAACCGCTCGCGGAACTTGCGTTCGATGAACCGGCGGTAGCCCGCCTCGAGGAAGCCGGTGGTGAACAGCACGAGCGTCGGCGGCCGGATGCCCGCCTGCGTCGCGAACAGCACCTTCGGCTGCTTGCCGCCGCGGACCGGCGGCGGGGTGGCCGCGATCAGGTCGGACAGCCACGAGTTGAGCTGGCCGGTCGGCACCCGCTTGTCCCACGACGCCAGCGCCGTCCGCAGCGCCGGGGCGATCTTGCGCACCGAACGGCCGGTCAGCGCCGAGACGTTGACCTTCTCCGCCCACGGCACGCGGACCAGGCCGCGTTCCAGCTCGCGGACCATCGCGTGCCGGCGGTCCTCGTCGACCAGGTCCCACTTGTTGAACACCAGCACGCAGGCGCGGCCGGCCTCGACGACCATGGTCAGCACCCGCAGGTCCTGCTCCGAGATGGGCTCACCGGCGTCCAGCAGCACGACCGCGACCTCGGCCGCGTCGATCGCGGTCTTGGTGCGCAGCGACGCGTAGTACTCGGCGCCGGCGGCGAAGTTGACGCGCTTGCGCAGGCCCGCCGTGTCGACGAACCGCCAGGTCTCGCCGTCCAGCTCGACCAGCGAGTCGACCGGGTCGACGGTGGTGCCCGCGACCGAGTCGACGACCGAGCGCTCCTCGCCGGACAGCTTGTTCAGCAGGCTCGACTTGCCGACGTTGGGCTTGCCGACCAGCGCGACGCGCCGAGGGCCCGACGTCGCGGCGACGCCCTCGCGCGGCGCCTCGGGCAGGGTCTTCAGGATCGCGTCGAGCAGGTCGCCGGAGCTGCGGCCGTGCAGCGCGCTGACCGGGTGCGGCTCGCCGAGGCCGAGCGACCACAGCGACGCGGTGTCCGCGAGCAGCCGGTCGTCGTCGACCTTGTTCGCCACGAGCAGCACCGGCTTCTTCGAGCGGCGCAGCACCTTGGAGGCGGCTTCGTCGGTGGCGGTGGCGCCGACCGAGGCGTCGATCACCAGCAGCACGGCGTCCGCGGTCTGCATGGCCAGCTCGGCCTGGGCGGCGACGGACGCCTGCAGGCCGGTCGCGTCCGGCTCCCAGCCGCCCGTGTCGACCAGGGTGAACTTGCGCCCGCCCCAGTAGGCGTCGTAGGCGACGCGGTCGCGGGTGACGCCCGGCACGTCCTGGACCACGGCTTCGCGGCGGCCGATGATGCGGTTGACCAGCGTGGACTTGCCCACGTTCGGCCGGCCGACCACGGCGAGCACCGGCTGCGCGAGCGCGGCCTCCTCGGCCGCTTCCGCCGCGTCGATCTGCGCGTCGAGCCTGGCGAACTCGGTCTCGTCGGACCAGGTGCCGTCGATCTCGCCGACGCTGTCCAGCTCTTCCATTACTACCCAATTTCCCTTATGGCGTAACGAATCCGTTTTCGGTACGCCAATCGTCCAAAGTCTTGACGAGCGCCGCGAGCTCGCCGCGGAGCTCCTCGGTGCCCTGGTCGAGCCCGGTCTTACCGGGCCCTACCTTCGGCGTGAACGGCTCCCCCACGAGGATGTCCACTCGCGGGCGGAACCGCCGTCGGCCGTTCGCCGGCTTGAGCGTGCCCCGCGTCGCGACCGGGAGCACGGTCGCGCCGGAGGCCCGGACCAGCCAGGCCGCGCCGCGCTCGGCCGCACCGACGTCCCCGGCACCGCGGGTGCCTTCGGGAAAGATCCCGACAACGCCGCCGTCCTTGAGCACGCCGACCGCCGTCATCAGCGGTTTGCGGTCGATCTCGCCGCGTTTGACCGGGATCTGCCCGATGGCCACCAGGAACTTCCCGGCGAGCCCGCCCAGCAGGTCGAACATCTCGGCCTTGACCAGGAACGCCGAACGCCGCGGCAGCATTCCGAAGATCAGCTGCGGCTCGATCATGGAACTGTGGTTGGCGACTACCACCACCGGCCCGGTGGCGGGCATGCGCTCACGGCCGTGCACGCGGATGCGGAAGGCCGAACGCAGATGATACCGGCCGAAGATCCGGCCGGCCTCGTGGAGCCAGCCGACGGAGCCTTCCGGCAACCCGTCAGCTTTCATCGAGCTACCTCGGCGTTGCACCCCGCCAGCAGTCCGCGGTGGCTGGCGAGCTCGCTGAGGGCGACGATGACCTGGTCGATCGACAGTTCCGAGGTGTCGACGTGCACGGCGTCGTCGGCCGCGCGCAGCGGCGAGGCGGTGCGGGTGGAGTCGAGGTGGTCGCGGCGCTCGACGGAGGCGAGGGCGTCGGCGACCGACGACTTCCGCCCGGCGGCGCTGTCCTGGGTGCTGCGGCGCGAGGCGCGGACGTCGGCCGAGGCGGTCAGGTAGACCTTGAGCGGCGAGTCCGGCGCGACGACGGTGCCGATGTCGCGGCCCTCGACGACGACCCCGCCCCGGTGCTCGAGCACCCCGTCGATGATCTGGCGCTGCCGGGCGACGAGCAGCTCACGCACGTGCGGCACGGCGGAGACGGGCGAAACGGCCTTCGTGACCTCGGGACCGCGGATGTCGGCGGCGACGTCCTCGCCGGCCAGCCGGATCTCGAGCCGGTCGGGGCTGGTGCCGATGCCGAAGTCGGTCTTGTCGGCCAGGGCGGCGACGGCGGCCGCGTCGGCCGGGTCGACGCCCGCGCGCAGCACGGCGAGGGTGACCATCCGGTACATGGCGCCGGTGTCGAGGTAGCCGGCGCCGAGACGCTGGGCGAGCTTGCGCGCGACGGTGGTCTTCCCGGTCCCCGACGGGCCGTCCAGCGCGACCACACCTCGTAGGGCTCCCGTCACCGGCACTCTCCTCGCGTTCTCGTCGTTCGGCTTTGGGTCCATTCTGCCGGTCGGGCCCCGGACGAGATCAGTCGGGACGCTTTCGTCGCCCCCGGGCAACGCCATGAGGGGCACCTTCACGGCGCTCGAGTCCGTGAGGGGCCCCTCATGGACAAGCGGAGGTCAGGTGCGCGCCCCGAAGCGGGCGACCACCAAGTCGAGGCGCTCGGCACGGTGCGCTGGCGACAGGCGATGCCCGCGGTCGAGGGTGATGAGGCCGTGCAGCGCGCTCCAGAAGACTTCGGTCAATACGCCCGCGTCCTGGGTGCCCGCCACCGGCTCGATCACGGCCACGAGCCCGCCGTAGGCCTCCTGCATCACCTCCGGCGTGTCGTCCTGGGCGAACGGCAGCTCCGAGGCGAGCGTGAACATCGCGTCGTACAGAGCGGGCTTGGCGCCGGCGAACTCGACGTACGCCCCCGCGACCCCCGCGACACCGCCGTCCCGGGCAGCCGTGAGCGCCGCGGCCAGCTCGGCGAAGCCCTCCAGCGCGGCCGCCGCCATGATCGCGTCCTTGCCGCCCGGGAAGTGGCTGTACAGCACCGGCTGGCTGTACTCGATCAGCGCCGCCAGCCGGCGGGTCGTGACCGCGTCCCAGCCCTCCGCTTCGGCGAGCTCCCTGGCCGCGGACACGATCCGCTGCCCGCGCTCGGTCCGGTCGCGCACACGCCGTTGTCGCTGGGTCATGCGGCGATGCTAGCACCGCTAGACAAACTAGCGCCGCTAAGTTAGCGTTGCTAGCAATCCTAGCGATGCTAGAAACACTGGAGGGAACACACCATGCTTGTCGCCGGCTACATCCTCGTCGCGATCGTCTCGCTCGGGATCATCTACGTCGGGCTCAACTACCTCTTCGCGCCGGCGAAGATCGCCGCGGGCTTCGGCTTCACCGACGTCCCCGAAAACGCCGAGAGCTTCTTGAACGTCAAGGGCGGCCGCGACATCGGGGCCGGTCTCGTCCCGCTGACCCTGATGATCTACGGCGACCCGCACGCGCTGGGCTGGGTCATCCTCGCCGCAGCCGCCTGGCCCGTCTTCGACATGCTGATCGTCCTGCGTCACCGTGGGAAGAAAGTCATCGCGTACAGCGTCCACGGCCTCACCGCCCTCGTCATGGTCGTCGCGGCGGGCCTGCTCCTGCTCGGCTGAACGTCGCGAATCGGACACGTGGGTTACGGTGGTTGGGTGAACGTCGAAGTAACTCCCCTGCCCGGCATCGGGGTCCGCAAGGACTTCAGCACCCGTACCGGCCGCCGCATCGGCGTCGTCACCCAGCGAGACGGCCACACCGAGCTCATCGTGTCGAAAACGGACGACGCCGACGCCTGCGCGGCGTCCATCCCGCTGACCGCGGACGAGGCGGGCACGCTGGCCAACCTGCTCGGCGCGCCGCAGCTGGTCGCCCAGCTCACCGAGGAACACCGGGACCTGCCGGGGATCAGCACGCGGCAGCTGCCGATCAAGCCGTCCGGCCCGTTCGACGGCCGGACGCTCGGCGACACGGCGATGCGCACCCGCACCGGCGTCTCGGTGGTCGCGGTGGCGCGGGCGGGCCAGGTGCACCCCTCGCCCACGCCCGACTTCACCCTTACCGGGGGCGATCTGCTGGTCGCGGTCGGCACGAGCGAGGGCCTCGAAGCCGCCGCCAAGATCTTGAAGTACGGCTGAGCGGCTGATGGACCACACCGCGCTGTCCCTGATCGAACTGGGGGCGGTCTTCTTCGTGCTGGGCGCACTCGGGCGCCTGGCCGGCAAGATCGGCCTTTCCCCCATCCCGCTCTACCTGCTCGGCGGCCTCTGCTTCGGCTCCGGCGGGCTGATCCCGCTGACCGACATCGGCGGCTTCACGCACCTGGCCAGCGAGATCGGCGTCGTGCTGCTGCTCCTGCTGCTGGGGCTCGAGTACTCCGCGGCCGAGCTGTTCACCGGGCTGCGCCGCTCGTGGACGGCGGGCCTGCTCGACATCGTCCTCAACGCCGCCCCCGGCGCGGCCGTCGCGCTGCTGCTGGGCTGGGGCCCGGTCGGCGCGATGGTGATGGCGGGCGTCACGTACATCTCGTCGTCCGGGATCGTCGCGAAGGTCCTCGGCGACCTCGGCCGGCTCGGCAACCGCGAGACGCCGGTGGTGCTGTCGATCCTCGTGTTCGAGGACCTCGTGATGGCGCTCTACCTGCCGATCCTCACCGCGGTGTTGGGCGGCGTCAGCTTCCTCGGCGGCATGGAGGCCGTCGGGATCTCGCTGCTGGTGATCACCGTGGTGCTGGTGATCGCGCTGAAGTTCGGCCGGTACGTCTCGGCCGCCGTCGACAGCCCGGACCGCGAGGTGTTCCTGCTCAAGGTCCTCGGCGCGGCGCTGCTGGTGGCCGGGCTCGCGTCGGCGATGCAGGTGTCGGCCGCGGTCGGCGCGTTCCTTCTCGGCATCGCGATTTCCGGTTCGACGGCGGAGAACGCGACGCACCTGCTGGAACCGCTGCGGGACCTGTTCGCCGCGGTGTTCTTCGTGGTGTTCGGGCTCAACACGAACCCGGCGTCGATCCCGCCGGTGCTCGGCTGGGCGATCGTGCTGGCGGTGGTGACGACGCTGACGAAGGTCGGCACCGGCTGGTGGGCCGCGCGCCGCCAGGGCATCGGGAAGATGGGCCGGGCCCGCGCCGGAGCGGCATTGGTGGCCCGGGGCGAGTTCTCGATCGTCATCGCGGGCTTGGCGGTGACGGCGGGCGCGGTGGACGGCGAACTGGCCGCGCTGGCGACGGCGTACGTGTTGCTGATGGCGATCCTGGGCCCGACGGCGGCGCGGGTCGTGGAGCCGATCGCCCGCGCACTGCAACGGAAGTCGGCCACGCGCACCGCGCCGGTCGAGGCGAGTTAGCCCGGTCCCGAGCGCCCCAATGTGGCCTTCGGTGCGTTCAACGCACCCAAGGCGGCCTTCGGTGCGTTGAGCGCAACCAAGGCCACATTGGGGCGCTGGGGTCAGCGCAGGTTCGCCCGGCCCTCCGACGGCACGTGCGCACCGCCGTCGAGGGCCGGGTGCGTGGTCGCTGCCGGGACGACTCCGGCCAGCGGGACCGACGCCGACGTGCGCGCCAGGTCCAGCGTCACCCGCCCCGGCTGGGCAGGCCCGCGGATGAAGCTCCCGTCCGTGCCGCCGATGATCAACGCCAGCGCGTGCCCCTTCGGCACGATGTGGTCGGTCGACGCCAGCCGGAACGTCATCGTGTACGCCGTCCCCGGCGTCAACGGCCGTTCCTGCGAAAGCGACGCGTAGTTCGCGAGGTCCGCCCAGCCGCGGCTGAGGATCGTGTAGTTGACCTTCTTCACGTCCGCCGATGCGATCCGGTAGCAGGCGTCGTCCCCGGACGTCGACGATCCCCAGCAGTTCTCGGTCGTCCCCGTCTTGATGCCCTCGCCGCTGCCGGCGAAGTTGCGGATCGTCGCTGGGCCGAGGTCCACCAGCAGCGCCGAAAGCCGGGCCGAGGCCGTGCTCGGTGTCGCCGTCACGGTGATCGACGTGGTCCCCGACACCTGCAGATCCGATATGAGCGTCCCGGTCGAGTACGTCAGCGCCGCGGTGCCCGGGTTCGTCACCCAGGTGTCCTCGCCGAGGTTCGGGTTGTCGGTGAACGCCGCCGTCCCCGAGGCCGCCGAAGTGCCGAGCGAGCCGGACGCGTGCGGCCGCAACGTCGTCGCCACCGCGCCGGCAGCCGGATAGGCACTCTGGGACGCCCACTGGTCCGGCTGCCGCTCGACGCTGGCCATCGGCCCGTTCTGGACACCGTTGTCGAGGCCCAGCAGGTAGTGGTCGAACCAGCGGTGCAGCAGGTCCACCCAGTCCGCGCGCCGGTAGTCGAACGGGTCGACGTGCCCGGTCTGCGACAGCCAGATCTTCTTCTCGACGTTCAGCCCGCTCCACCACTGTCCGAAGTGGATCGTCTTGACGTTCAGGTCGTTGACGCCGTGGGAAAGCAGCACGCTGGCCCGCACGTTGCCCGCGTTCTTGACGTAGTCCCGGTCCGCCCACAGCGGCCCGTAGTCGCCGTTGGCCGTGGCGCCCTGGGTCAGGACCTGGTTCTGCGCCGAGCAGTTCTGGCCGCTGTTGCGCGCCTCGACGGTCTGCGCGAGCCCCGCCGGGTTGAAGCCGAAGGTCGCACCGTCGGACCGGTAGTAGTCGTACCAGGAGCTGATCGCCGAGATCGGCACGATGGTCTTCAGGCCCGCGACGCCGGTCGCCGCGACGCCGTTGGCGATCGTGCCGTCGTAGGACTTCCCGATCATCCCGACGTTCCCGGTGCTCCAGCCCGCCGTCACCGCGCTGCCGCCGGTCTTCGCGCTGTAGCCGGTGGCGCGCCCGTTCAGCCAGTCGACGACCTTGCGCGCCGAGTCGACGTCCGAAGCGCCGCCGACGTCCGCGCAGCCGGCCGAGCGGTTCGTCCCGGCCAGGTCGACGAGCACCACGGCGTACCCGCGCGGCACGAAGTAGTTGTCGTAGAACAGCGGGAACTCCACCGGCTTCCCGGCGCTGTCGTAGGTCTTGAGCTCGCTTTCGTTGCCGCGCCCACAGCACGAGTAGTACGGGCTGGCGTCCATGATCACCGGCACACGCGACGTCGCCTCGCTCGGCCGCACGATGTCGGCGGCGACGCGGTCGGGCTTGCCGTCGCCGTCGCCGTCGTGGCCGATGTCGACCCAGACGGTTTCGCGGATCGCCGTCGCGTAGTCGTAGACCGGTTCGCTCGCCCGGGGCGCCGCGGCGGCCGGAGCCACCGTGCCGGCCAGGAGCGCCGCGAGGACTCCGCACACCACTCCGAGTCGCATGACGGTCACGCTAGCGAGCCCGGGAACACGCGCGCCACGGCGGAAAGTCGGGGGTACGGTGAGCGACCGTGACCGAATCATTGCCTGCCGTGAGCCGGACCGCCGTCGGCGTCGCCGCGCTGCGCGCCCGCGAGAGCAGCCGGCCGGACCGCCTGTTCCACGACCCGTACGCGGCCGCGTTCCATGAGGCAGGCCGGTCGGTGCTGCCCGGCACCGCGGGCGACCCGGTCCGGTCCGGGCTGGGCGCGCTGATGTACCCGCAGATCGTGATCCGCACCCGGTTCTTCGACGACTACCTCCTCGAGGCGGCCTGCGCGCAGGTGGTGCTGCTCGCCGCCGGGCTCGACGCGCGGGCGTTCCGGCTGGCCTGGCCGGCCGGGACCCGCCTGTTCGAGCTGGACCTGCCGGAAGTCCTGGCGTTCAAGGACGATGTCCTCGCCGCGCAGGGCGCCGAACCGGCGTGCCGACGGGTCGTCGTGCGCGCGGACCTGCGCGAGGACTGGGCGGCCGCGTTGCGCGACGCCGGGTTCGACCCGGCGGTGCCGACCGCCTGGCTGGTCGAAGGGCTGCTGATCTACCTGTCCTACGAGGACGCCGAACGGCTGCTGACCACCGTCGGGGAGCTGTCGGCGCCGGGCAGCCGGGTGTCGTTCGAGCTACGGACGGGCGACGCGCCGGACGGCCTGGTCGCGCGCGCCCGCGCGGCCGAAGGCGGCGAGCCCGTCACCGGCCTCTGGCGCGGCGGCCTGGGTGCCACCGCGCCGGACTGGCTGGCCGCCCACGGCTGGCGGCCGACGACGGTCACGCGCGCCGAGGCCGCCGCCGCGTTCGGCCGCCCCTCGGACGACAACGCGACCGCCGACGGGTTCGTCACCGCCGTGCGTCAGAGCTCGACGTTCCGGTAGAGCGCGCCGATCTCGCCCTTGGTCAGCCGCCGGATCGAGCCGACGCGCTGGTTGCCGAGCTGCACGTCGCCGACCGCGGTGCGGACCAGCTTGAGCACCGGGTGCCCGGTGTCCTTGAGCAGGCGCCGCACGATGTGCTTCTTGCCCTCGTGGATGACGAGCTCGACGAGCGACTTGCCGGAGTGCATGTCCTTGACCCGGAACTGGTCGACCTTGACGATGCCGTCCGGCAGCTCCCAGCCGTTGCGCAGCTCCTTGCCGAGCCCGCGCGGCACGAGGCCGTCGACCTCGGCGAGGTAGGTCTTGAGCACCTGGTAGGACGGGTGCATCAGCCGGTGCCCGAGGTCGCCGTCGTTGGTGAGCAGCAGCAGGCCCTCGGTGTTCTCGTCGAGCCGGCCGACGTGCACGACCCCGGGGGTCTCCTCGTAGCGCCCGGCGAGGTAGTCGCCGACGCACGGGCGGCCGCGGTCGTCCGACATCGTCGAGTGCACGCCCTTGGGCTTGTTCAGGGCGAGGTAGATCAGGTCGTCGCGCAGGTTCACGCGGGTGCCGTCGACGTGGATGACGGCCGCATCCGGGTGCACCCGGCGGCCGAGCTCGGTGACGATCTCGCCGTCCACCTCGACCCGGCCGGCCGCGATCAGGTCTTCCGCCGCACGCCGGGAGGCGACCCCGGCTTGCGACAGCACCTTCTGCAGGCGGATGCCGTCGGGGTGTTCACTGGATGTCATCGATGGTGTCCACTTCGGGTAGCAACGGAGCGATGGCCGGCAGGTCGTTCAGTGACGACAGCCCCAGTCGCTCCAGGAACAGCTCGGTCGTCACGTACAGCGTGCCGGTCGTCTCGGGGTCGGTCCCCATCTCTTCGATGAGGCCGCGCGCGAGGAGCGTCCGGATCACGCCGTCCACGTTCACGCCGCGCACCGCGGCGACCCTGGCACGGGTCACCGGCTGCCGGTACGCGATCACGGCGAGGCTCTCCAGTGCGGCCCGGGTCAGCTTCGACCGCTGGCCGTCCAGCAGGAGCTTCTCCACGAACGGGGCATAGATGTCCCTAGTGTAGAACCGCCACCCTTCACCGACGCGCCGCAGGTCGATCCCGCTGGCCCGATCGGTGAACTTCTGCGCCATCGTCCGCAGCGCGACGACGATCCGGGCCTTCGGCTGACCGACGGTGTCGGCGAGCGATTCCTCGCTGGCGGGCGAGTCCACGACGAGGAGAAGGGCTTCGAGCGCGGCTTCGAGGGTCTCGTCGGAGGTGACATCGGGCAGGGAGTCGGCGTCACCGGCGGCGACGAGGTCGGACTCGGGATCGGCCGGGTCGCCCTCGGCGGCCACATCGGGCTCAGGCTCGGCCGGCTCCGCAGCTTCGGGCTCCCCAAGCGCGGCACTTTCACGTGAAAGTGCCGGGTCGGGCTCGGAAACGGCGGCTTCGGCAGCAGGTTCCTCGGCAGCCTTCTCTTCGACCAGCGGCTCCACCGGCGAACCGTCCTCGGTGACCGGCTCGCCGGACAGCGCCTCGTCCAGCGCCAGCTCCACCGCCGCCTCGGCAGGTTCACCCACCGGGGGTTCCGGCGGGAGAGCCTCGACCGGCTCGTTGTCTTCGGGGCTCACCCGTACTCCTCTTCGTCTCCGGCGGACCGGTCCAGCTCGGCCGCCACGGAGGCGTCGGCCTGGGAGCCGCCCGTCCAGCGGACGTGCAGCTCCGCCAGCGCCTCCGTCTGCTCGAACTGGACCGTCGCCTCGCGGTAGAGCTCCAGCAGCGCCAGGAAGCGCGCCACGATCTCGACCGTGTGCTCGCAGTCGTCCACCAGCTCGCTGAACGTCGCCTGGCCGGCCGCGGCCAGTTTCACCCGCAGCAGCGCCGCGTGCTCGCGCACCGACACGCGGCCCATGTGGATGTGGGCGATCGACACCGTCGGCGGCGGCTTCGGCTTGAACACCGTCACCGCGATGTCGGCGAACTTCTCCGGCGTCACGCCCAGCATCACCTCGGGCAGCAGCCCGACGAACCGCTCCTCCAGCGCCACCGACCGCGGGTAGCGCCGCAGCGCGCCCTGCTCCAGCTCGCCGAACAGCGCCGCCACCTGCTTGTACGCGCGGTACTGCAGGATCCGCGCGAACAGCAGGTCACGAGCCTCGAGCAGGGCGAGGTCGTCCTCGTTCTCGACCTCGGCCGACGGCAGCAGCCGCGCGGCCTTGAGGTCGAGCAGGGTCGCCGCGATGACCAGGAACTCGGTCGTCTCGTCGAGGTTCCAGTCGGTGCCCAGCGCCCGCGTGTACGCGATGAAGTCGTCGGTGACCCGGTGCAGCGCCACCTCGGTGACGTCGAGCTGGTGCTGCGAGATCAGCTGCAGCAGCAGGTCGAACGGTCCCTCGAAGTTGGCCAGCCGCACCTTGAACTTCGACGTGCTCAGTTCCTCGGTGTTGACACCCTCGGGAATCATCCCGCCGTGCACCGTCTGGTGCGGTTCGGGGGCCTGGTCCTCCGGAGCCGATGCCGGGACCGGTGCCGGCTCGTCCATCAGCCCTCGGTTTCGCCGCCGTCTGAGCCGACCACCCGCAGCCGCTGCACCAGCACCGACTCTTCGCCGTTCTGGTCGAAGTCCGCCAGCAGCACCGCGACGGCCTCGCGGACCAGCCGGCCGCGGTCGACGACCAGCTCGTGCTTGGCACGCAGCGTCAGCCGGGCCTGCTCCATGGCCACGAGCTCGTCGCCGGAGACGTACACGGTGATCTTCGCGTCGTGCTTGGTCCGGCCGGACCCGTGCGGGGCCGCGCTGCGGGTGAGCTGTTCCGTCCGGCCGTTGCCCGAGGGCTTCGGCTCCGCGGGCTCGACGGGCGCGGGCGGCGCCTGGGGCGGGCGATCGAGGGCAGGGCTGGAGGTGAGGCGGAAGAGCTCCGACGCTCCGGGCAGGGAGGCGCGCCTGCTCACCGAGCGATCACCTCGCGAGCAAGCTGGCGGTACGCCGCGGCGCCGGCCGACTTGGGCGCCCAGGTCGTGATCGGCTCACCCGCGACCGTCGTCTCGGGGAACCGCACCGTGCGGTTGATGACCGTGTCGAACACGGTCTCGCCGAATGCCTCCACCACGCGAGCCATGACCTCCTTCGAGTGCAGGGTTCTCGGGTCGTACATGGTGGCGAGAATCCCGACTATGTCCAGTTTGGGGTTGAGCCGTTCCTGCACCTTCTCGATCGTGTCGATCAGGAGCGCGACGCCTCGGAGACTGAAGAACTCGCACTCGAGCGGGATGATCACGCCGTCCGCAGCGGTCAGCGCGTTCACCGTGAGCAAGCCGAGCGAGGGCTGGCAGTCGACAAGAACATAGTCGTAGTCGTTCA
The DNA here is from genome assembly GCF_040682155.1 of Amycolatopsis sp. NPDC051371. Classification (NCBI taxonomy): domain Bacteria; kingdom Bacillati; phylum Actinomycetota; class Actinomycetes; order Pseudonocardiales; family Pseudonocardiaceae; genus Amycolatopsis; species Amycolatopsis sp. NPDC051371. The sequence goes on along the minus strand of NZ_JBFBAG010000016.1, from coordinate 10,656 downwards.
TGACCGGACGAAGGACCCGTAACAACGTGTGCTCGCGCCCTACCTCAGCGACGAGCTGGACCTCCGCCGCGGACAGGTCGATGTTGCTCGGCAGCAGGTCAACGCCGTCGACGCGGGTTTTCATCAGCACGTCGGTGGCGCTGACCGACCGCTCCATGATGGCGTTGTAGACCGTCTGGTCCAGTTCGTGCGGCTGGATGCCCAGACCGACGGCGAGCGCGCCCTGCGGGTCGAAGTCGACGAGCAGCACCTTGCGGCCGTACTCGGCGAGGGCCGCGCCCAGGTTGATGGTCGACGTCGTCTTGCCGACGCCGCCCTTCTGGTTGCACATCGCCATGATCTTGGCCGGGCCGTGGTGGTCCAGCGGCGCGGGATCGGCGTGCTCGCGGATCGGGCGGCCGGTCGGCCCGATGCCCTCGAGCTTGACCTTCTTCCCGTTGCGCTCCTGCGGTTCGTCGCCGTCGTGGACCGCCGGGGTCGCGATCTTGACGTCGTTGAGGTTCGCCGCCGCCGACCCGGCGGACTCGGCCGGGTGGGCCGGCTGGTTCGGTGTCGACATGGCGGGAAAGCTCCTTGTTCGTCGAGTCCGCCGCAGCCTATGCGCGTTGCCGGAGCCCCGGCAAAGCAACGCGCCGGACCCGAGGGGGCAATGTCACTCGACCGTCGGTCCAGGTTGGGAAGGCTGTCGGCGGTCCGTACGGCCGTCTAGCCCAGTGCCCGCGGGTGCGCCGTGGCGTACACCTCGCGCAGGGTGTTGACCGTGACCAGCGTGTAGACCTGCGTCGTCGTCACCGAGGCGTGGCCGAGCAGTTCCTGGACGACCCGGACGTCCGCGCCGCCCTCGAGCAGGTGCGTGGCGAAGGAGTGGCGGAGCGTGTGCGGCGAGACCGCGGCGCTGATTCCCGCCCGCCCGGCGGTGTCCTTGAGGACCTGCCACGCGCTCTGCCGCGAAAGCCTGCTGCCGCGGGCGTTGAGGAACAGCGCCGCGGTGCCGCGGCCGTGGGCGGCGAGCGCCGGCCGGGCGCGGACGGTGTAGGCGTGCAGCGCGGCGAGCGCGGGCCGCCCGATCGGGACGAGCCGCTGCTTGCCGCCCTTGCCGTCGAGCAGGACGGTGCGCTCGGTGTCGTCGACGTCGTCGATGTCCAGCCCGACGGCTTCGGAGATCCGGGCGCCGGTGGAGTAGAGCACCTCCAGCAGCGCCCGGTCTCGCAGCGGGCGTTCGCCGTCCGGCGGCGGGGTCTCGAGCAACCGCAGGACGTCGTCGACCGGCAACGCCTTGGGCAGCCGCTTCGCCGGGGTCGGCGGCCGGACCTCGCGGGCCGGGTTGTGCTCGGTGAGCCCCTCGGCGTGGGCGAACTTGTGCAGGCCCCGTGCGGCGACCAGCGCCCGCGCGGCCGACGACGCGGCCAGCGGCTGGTGCTCGCCGTCGCCTTCGCGGAGGGCGGCGCCGAAGGACGTGACGTGCGCGGAGGTGACGTCGGCGATCTTCGCGATGCCCACGCTGTCGAGGTGCGCGGCGTACCGGCGCAGGTCACGGGCGTAGCTGTCCAGGGTGTTGCGCGCGGTCCCGCGTTCGACGACCAGGTGGTCGAGGTACGCGGCGATCACGTCGGCCGTGCTGTGCGGGCTGGAGGCCACGCGGGACACCTTAGGCCGCCCGGGGTCCGTGACCCGGCAGAAACCCCGTTCTCAGCTCCACGCGGTTACCTTGGAGTGCATGGAGTCGGAGGCGCTCCGCATCGGCACGGCCGAGCGGGAGGAAGCGGCGAGGCTGCTCGCCGACCACTTCGGCATGGGCCGCATCACGCCGGACGAGTACGAGACACGGGTGACGGCCGCCTACGCGGCGGCGACGCTGGGTGACCTGCGGCCCCTGTTCGGCGACCTGCCGCAGCCGCACCCGGGTTTCTTCGCACCGCCCCCGATGTACTCGCAGCCCACGGCGCAGCTGCCGATGTACGGGCAGCCGGACCCGTACGCGCCGCCGGCCCCGGTGCCGTACGCGCCGCGGACGCCGGTCCCCTACTCCTATCGGTCCAAGACCGTGGCCGGGGTGCTCCAGATCGTGCTGCCGTTCGGGGTGGGGCGGTTCTACACCGGCCAGGTCGGGCTGGGCCTGCTGCAGCTGTTCGTCTGCCTGGTCACCGCCGGGATCGGCGCGGTCTGGCCGATCATCGACGGCATCCTCCTGCTGGCCAACGGCGGCCTGGACGCCGAAGGCCGCCCGCTGCGTCCCTGATCAAGCGCCCCAATGTGGCCTTCGGTGCGTTCAACGCACCGAAGGGCCCCTTGGGTGCGTTCAACGCAACCAAGGCCACATTGGGGCGCTTCGGGTCAGGCTTGCTTGCGCTTGGCGAACGCCGTGGGGCGGTCCTCCCACGGGGCGTCCGCGGGGCGGGCCGGGGCCCCGCCGGTGACCACCGCGTGCGCGGCGAGCACGCCCGACACCGTGGCGCCGTTGATCAGCTCGCCCGCCAGGGCCATCCGCACGGCCTCGGCGAGCGGGAACTTGCCGATGACGAGGTCCGCCTCCTCCTCGCCGAGCACGTCACGGTCCACATCGGACAGCCCGCGGGCCAGGAAGACCCGCACGACCTCGTCGGTGAAGCCGGGCGACGCCGCGACGTCGACCAGCGTCACCCAGTCCGCGGCGGCCAGGCCGGCCTCTTCGACGAGCTCACGCTTCGCCGTGCCGACCGGGTCCTCACCGAGGTGGTCGATCAGCCCCGCCGGCAGCTCCCACAGCCGGTGCCCGATCGGGTGCCGGTACTGGTGGATCAGCGTGACCTGCTGCTCGTCGTCCAGCGCGACGATCGCGACCGCGCCGAGGTGCTCGATCACCTCGCGGACCGCGGTGTCCCCGCCCGGCATCACGACGTCGTCGATCCGCAGGCCGACGACGCGTCCGATGTGGACGTCCCGGCTGGAGGCGACGCTGAACTCGTGCTCGCCCGGCGCGGTCATCGGGCGGCCACGGGGGCTTCGGGCAGCTCGACCGGCAGCCGCTCGGCGACCTTGCGGTCCACGACGGCCTTGACGAACGCGCTGAACAGCGGGTGCGGCCGGGTCGGGCGGCTCTTGAGCTCGGGGTGCGCCTGGGTGCCGACGAAGAACGGGTGCTGGTCGGCCGGCAACTCGACGAACTCGACCAAGCGGTCGTCCGGCGACGTGCCGGAGAACACCAGGCCGGCGTCCGAGAGCTGCTTGCGGTAGGCGTTGTTCACCTCGTAGCGGTGGCGGTGGCGCTCGGACACCTCGGTGGTGCCGTACGCCTTCGCGACCTGCGAACCCGGCTTGAGCTTCGCCGGGTACGCGCCGAGGCGCATGGTGCCGCCCATGTCCCGCTCCCCCGCGACGACGTCGCGCTGGTCGGCCATCGTCGAGATCACCGGGTGCTCGGTGTTCTCGTCGAACTCCGACGAACCGGCGTCCTTGATGCCCGCCAGGTGCCGGGCACCCTCGATGACCATGCACTGCAGGCCGAGGCACAGGCCGAGCAGCGGCACGCCGCGGGTGCGGGCGTACTCGATCGCGCCGACCTTGCCCTCGATGCCGCGGATGCCGAACCCGCCCGGGATCAGCACACCGTCCACATCGGACAGCACCGACGCCGCGCCGGACGCGGTCTGCGCGTCGTCGGAGGCGACCCAGACGATCTCGACCTTGGCGCGGTGGGCGAACCCGCCCGCACGCAGGGCCTCGGTGACCGACAGGTAGGCGTCCGGCAGGTCGATGTACTTGCCGACGACGGCGATCCGCACGACCTCGTTCGGGTTGTGCACCCGGTCGAGCAGGTCGCCCCACACCGTCCAGTCGACGTCGCGGAACGGCAGCCCGAGGCGGCGGACCACGTAGGCGTCGAGCGCCTCGCGGTGCAGCACCTTCGGGATGTCGTAGATCGACCGCGCGTCGGGGCAGGCGATGACGGCCTCGTTGTCGACGTCGCACATCAGGCCGATCTTGCGCTTGAGGTCCTCGGGGATCTCGCGGTCGGCCCGGCAGACCAGCGCGTCGGGCTGGATGCCGATGTTGCGCAGCGCGGCGACCGAGTGCTGGGTCGGCTTCGTCTTGAGCTCGCCCGACGGCGCCAGGTACGGCACCAGCGAGACGTGCAGGAAGAAGCAGTGGTCGCGGCCGACGTCGTGGCGGACCTGGCGGCAGGCCTCCAGGAACGGCAGCGACTCGATGTCGCCGACCGTGCCGCCGACCTCGGTGATGACGACGTCCGGCGTCTGGCCGGCCTCGTCGGGCTCGGCGGCCGCGGTGATCCGGGACTTGATCTCGTCGGTGATGTGCGGAATGACCTGGACGGTGTCGCCGAGGTATTCGCCGCGGCGCTCCTTGGCGATCACCTCGGAGTAGACCTGGCCGGTCGTGACGTTGGCCTTGCCGTCGAGATCGCGGTCGAGGAAGCGCTCGTAGTGCCCGATGTCGAGGTCGGTCTCGGCGCCGTCGTCGGTGACGAACACCTCACCGTGCTGGAACGGGTTCATCGTCCCGGGGTCGACGTTGAGGTACGGATCGAGCTTCTGCATCGTGACGCGAAGCCCGCGCGCGGTAAGGAGTTGTCCCAGGCTGGAAGCCGTGAGTCCCTTACCCAGAGAGGAGGCGACGCCTCCGGTGACAAATACGTACTTGGTAGCCCGCGACTGAAGTCCCACGGGCCGCCAGCATATCCCAAGTCCGCCGATGCGCTCGCCGGGACATGCCCGAAGTGTCTTTTGTGCTCTTGACCACCCGGCGGGGTGAGTCAGGCGGCGGCTTTGGCGAGCCGCAGGCGCGGGCGGCCGGTGAGCGCGCGACTCCCCGGCAGGCGGCGCAACGCCTCGACGATCACGATCGTCAGCGCGATCGTGGCGAAGTAGATGATCACACTCAGCCAGGGCGCCCCGAAGCGCTCGGCCACGTGCGGGATCACCGGGCCGAGGAACGCCAGCGCGAGCGGGTGCACCAGGAAGATGCTGAACGACCGGTTCGCCGCCCACGAGACCAGCCGGGCCCCGCGGCCGCCGTCGACGCGGCGGCCCGACCACCAGGTGGCGAACGCGTAGATCGCCGCGATGACGGTCACGCACCACGGGATCAGGTAGGGCTGGAACGGGTCGCTGGCCACCTGCGGGAACGTTCCACTGTGGACGGTGTGCAGGTAGACCCACTCGGTCCCGGCCAGCACGGCCACGAGGGCGCCGCCGAGCAGCAGCCGGTGCCGGCCGACCCAGGCGTGCACGGTCTCGAAGTGCATGGCCACCACGGCGCCGAACAGTGTGTAGAACTGGTACGGCAGCAGCGTGGCGTACAGGTGGGTGATGGTCTCGTAGCTCACGCCGAACGGCTGGTAGGTCATGAACAGCGTCACGCCGACCTGCAGCACCCCACTGCCCAGCAGCAGCCACTTGTGCTTGCCCTCGGTCGCCCGCAGCAGCTTCATGATCCACGGGAACAGCAGGTACACCTGCATCGTCACGAGCAGGAAGTACAGGTGGTACCAGGCGCCGCCGGTGACGAGGTCCTTGAGCAGCAGCCGCATCGACGCCTCGAGCGAGCCGGGTTGCTGCGTGCCGGTGACCAGGGAAAACGCCCAGAAGAACATCGACCACGCCAGGTACGGGGTCGCGACCAGCGGAAGCCGCCGGCGCCAGAAGTCGGACGGCGTGATCTCGCGGCCGCGGTTCTGGAACACCAGCACGAACCCGGTCAGCGCGAAGAACGCCTCCCGCGTGAAGTGCAGCGGCGTCTCGACGGCGTTGGCGCCGACGTCCTGCGCGAAGTTCGTCGCGCCGACCACGTGGATGAGGATCACGCAGGCGAACGTGACCAACCGGAACAGGTCGATCTGGTGCAGGTACGGCGCTTTCCCACCCGGTCTCGCGATCCGGGAGGGAGCTTCGAGAGTGGCCTGGGCAGTCGTCATCGTGCCGCCGTTCCGGCACCGTCGTCGGCGTGGTTCACGTTGTCAGACTTGCCACCCATTCTGTGAATTTCCCATGAAGGCACTGGGAAGCGCCTGTTGGCGGAGGTCCCCCGGGCTGTTGGATATGCCACGTCCGCTCACGGAGCGAGGACCCGCCGATCATGTTAATACGTAAGCTCTCCGGTACCGAGCGTGACCTTCGTCATCCCGCCGTGATCAGCGGAAAACATCCCGCTCGACCTCCTGCCGAACCGCCGTGAGCCCGTCGCGGAGCTCGGCGTGTCCCACCGAACCCAGCGCCAGCCGGAGCGCCTGCGGCACGGCCGGCGTCGTCGCGAACGGCTCGGCCGTGGCGACTGCGACGCGCCGCCGGGCCAGCGCCGCGACGATGCGGTCCGGCCGGGAGTCGGGGGCGAGCGGCAGCCACCGGAAGTACGACGACGGGTGCCCGATCCACGGAAGCCCGGCCAGCACCTCCGAAGCGAGTGCCTGGCGCTGTCGCGCGTCTTCGCGCTTCCGGACTTCCAAGCTCTCGACGGTACCGTCGTCGAGCCACCGGCGCGCGATGGCCGCGGTCAGGGCGGGTGTGTTCCACGTCGTGGACCGGATCGCGCTCTCGAGCGCCGGCACCAGTGCAGGCGACGCGGCGACGAACCCGACGCGCAACCCGGTGGCGACGCTTTTCGACAGCCCCGAGACGTAGACGGTGGCCTCCGGAGCGAGCATCGCCAGCGGCGGCGGCGCGTCCTCGGCGAGGTAGGCGTACGACGCGTCTTCGATGATCGTCAGCCCGTGCTGCCGGGCGATCTCCACGAGCCGCCTGCGCCGCTCGACGGGGAGCACCCAGCCCAGCGGGTTGTGCAGGGTCGGCATCGCGTACACCGCGCGTACCCGGCGCCGGCGGCACAGCCGGTCGAGCGCGTCGAGGTCGGGGCCGTCGGCGGTCACCGGCAGCGGCGCGAGGTCGAGCCCGAGTGTGCGCGCGAGCACCCGGCAGCCCGGGTAGGTGAGGGCGTCCACCGCGACGACGTCGCCGGGGCGCAGCAGCGCCATCGCCGTCACCGCCAAAGCCGTGCTGCGCACCGTCGACGATCAGCACGCGTTCGCGGCCGACCTCCAGCCCCCGGCTCAGCAGGTGCCGGGCGACGGCCGCCCGGTCCTCCGCGCGTCCGCGGTGCGGCTGGTAGCGCAGCAGCGCGTCGAGGTCCCCGGCCGTCGCGAGGTCCCGCAGCGCCTGGCGCAGCAGGTCGGCTTGGCCGGGGACCGACGGCGAGTTGAAGCTGAGGTCGACGGCGTCGGCCGCGACCGCCCGTTCGTCGACGCCGTCACCGACGGCCAGGTCACGGACGAACGTGCCGCGCCCTTGTTCGGAGCTGACCAGCCCCATCGCCTCGAGCTCGGCGTACACCCGGGACGCCGTCACGACGGCGATGCCCTCGTCGGCCGCGAGCCGTCGATGGGTGGGCAGCCGCATCCCGGCCGGCCACTCCCCGGCCCGGATCTTCGCCGCGAACGCGTCCACGACGACCTTGTACTTCGACACCCGCACGCCGCGATTGTAGGCAGGACAATTTGTGGACTGTCCTGGATCGGCGGTCCTACCGTGCGGTCATGCACACCGCGATCCTGACCTTCGACGGCTACAACGAACTCGACTCGCTCATCGCGCTCGGCGTCCTCAACCGGGTGAGGGAGCCCGGTTGGCGCGTGTCGATCGCGAGCCCGACGCCGCGGGTGACCTCGATGAACGGCGTGACGATCGACGCGACGATCGACCTGGAGGAGGCGTGCACGGCCGACGCCGTGATCGTCGGCAGCGGTTCGAAGACCCGCGAAGTCGTCGAGGACCCGGCGATCATGAACACGTTGGCCCGGCTCGACCCCGCCCGGCAACTGCTCGCCGCGCAGTGCTCGGGCACGCTCGTGCTCGCGAAGCTCGGGCTGCTCGCCGACGTGCCCGCCTGCACCGACCTGACGACGAAGCCGTGGGTGCTCGCGGCCGGCGTCGAGGTGCTGAACCAGCCGTTCTTCGCCCGTGGCTCACTCGCCACCGCCGGCGGCTGCCTGGCCTCGACGTACCTCGCCACCTGGGTCCTCGCCCGTCTGCACGGTCTCGAAGCCGCCGAGCACGCCATGCACTACGTCGCTCCGGTCGGCGAGAAGGACGAGTACGTCGAGCGGGCGCTGCGGAACGTGACGCCCTACCTCGAACCGGCGACGATCTCCGCCTGATCGGTGCCGAAGAGGGACTTCAAGGTCACCTCGCGGTTGACCCGCACGTGCTCGACGGCTTCAGCGTGCGCACGGTCCGTGTCCCCCGACGCGATCGCCTCGTAGAGCCGGCGGTGCTCGTCGAGCAGCTCGGCCCAGTGCTCGTTCTGGCTCGTGAGCCACCGGAGCCTGCCCTGCAGGGGCTGCAGCATCGTCGTGAGCAGGGTGTTGCCCGCGATGGCCACGATCTCGTCGTGGAAGCGCGAGTTGAGCACGGTGATCCGGGCCGCGTCGTCACGGGCCGTCGCGCGGGCGGCGTCGGCAAGCGTCCGCTCGAGCCGCTTCAGCTCCGGCGCCCCCGCCCGTTCGGCAGCGCGCCCCGCGGCGAGTCCTTCCAGGGCCTCGCGGACGTCGAACAGCTCCTCGACGTCGACGCGCGCGAGCTGCCGGACGACGATCCGGCGCGCCGACTGCTCGACCAGGAAGCCCTCGGCTTCGAGGCTGCGGATGGCCTCGCGCACGGGCACCCTGGACACGCCGAGGTCCTCGGCCAGCTCGCGCTCGACCAGCCGGTCGCCCGGGCGCAGGCGGCCGGTCAAGATCCGTTCGCGCAGCTCGTCGCGCACCCGCTGCCGGGTGGCCGCGAGGGGTTGCCGCTCGTTCGCCGACGTCACGGGTCCCCTCTCGCTCAACACGCCCGTAACCGGACGTAACGCGAGTTTATCGGCCGGAGGGTTGACGGGGGCGGACATCGGGGTGATATTTGGGATGCCAAATTTTGGTATCCCAAATCGCCGTCGCTGCACGTCGATCGGAGGCCCGCATGACCGCCGCCCCGCTCACCGATACCCAGCAAGAGACGAGCCCGCCGCCGGACCCCCGGCTCTGGAACGAAGACCTCGCCCCGGCGAAAGACCGCCGCTGGAAGGTCTACGACATCTTCGCGCTGTGGATGTCCGACGTGCACAACCTCGGCAACTACACCTTCGCGGCCGGGCTGTTCGTGCTCGGACTCTCGGCCTGGCAGGTGTTCACCGCCCTGCTGTTCGGCTTCGTGATCATCTACGTGGGCATGAACCTGATGGGCCGGATCGGGCAGCGCACCGGCGTCCCGTTCCCGGTCGTGGCGCGGATCAGCTTCGGCACGTTCGGCGCCAACCTGCCCGCGCTGATCCGCGCGGTCATCGCGATCTTCTGGTACGGCATCCAGACCTACCTCGCGAGCGTGGCCATCACGCTGCTCGTGCTCACCATCGACCCGGGCCTGAAACCGTTGACCGAACACGGTTTCCTCGGCCTGCACGCGCTGGGCTGGATCTGCTTCGTCGCGCTGTGGGCGGTCCAGGCGCTGATCCTCACCCGCGGCATGGAGTCGATCCGCAAGTTCCAGGACTGGTGCGGCCCGGCGATCTGGGTCGTGATGATCGCCCTCGCCGTCTGGATCCTCGCCGCCGGGCACTGGCACATTTCGCTGACCAGCAGCCCGAAGCAGCTGTCCACCGGCGAGCAGATCCGCCAGTGGTTCGGCGCGGCCGGGCTGATCCTGGCCACCTACGGCACGCTGATGCTGAACTTCTGCGACTTCTCCCGCAACGCCCCGGACCAGAAAACGGTGCGGCGCGGCAACTTCTGGGGCCTGCCGATCAACTCGACGGCGTTCGCGCTGCTGTCGGTGATCGTGACCGCGGGCAGCATGCAGGTGTTCGGCGAGGCGATCACCGACCCGGCCGAGCTGCTGGCGAAGGTGCACAACACGCCGGTGCTGATCGTCGGCGCGCTGACGTTCGCCGTCGCCACCATGGGCGTCAACATCGTCGCGAACTTCGTCTCCCCCGCCTACGACCTGGCCAACATCTGGCCGAAACGGATCTCGTTCACCATCGGCGGACTGATCAGCGCCGTCGCCGCGCTGTGCGTGCTGCCGTGGAAGCTGTACTCCTCGCCCACGGTGGTCAACTACTTCCTCGGCGGGCTCGGCGCGTTCCTCGGGCCGTTGTTCGGGATCATGATCGTCGACTACTACCTGATCCGGCGCGGCAAGGTCGACGTCGCGCAGCTGTTCGTCGACGGCGGGATCTACCCCCGGGTGAACCCGCGCGCGCTCGTGACGTTCTTCCCGACCGCCGCGCTGGCCGCGGTGATCGCGCTGGTGCCGTTCTTCGCGCCGGCCGCGCCCTACTCGTGGTTCATCGGCACGGCGTCGTCGGCCTTGCTGTACTTCGTGGTTTCGAGGAAGCACCGATGAGGATCGTCGTCACCAACTGCAACACCACCGAGGCGATGACGAAGGAGATCGAAGCCGGGGCGCGCGCCGCCGCGAGCCCCGGCACCGAGATCCTCGCCCGGACGCCGCGCTGGGGACCGGAGTCGGCCGAGGGCTGGCTGGACAGCTTCCTGTCCGCCGCGGCCGTGCTGGACCTGTTGCGGGGCCTGGAAGAACCGTTCGACGCGGTCGTGGGGGGGGGGGGGGGGGGGGGGGGCCGGGGGGGGGGCCCCGCGCGGGTGGGGGGAGCGGGGGGCGGACACACCCAAGA
>NZ_JBFBAG010000015.1:145486-189175 GCF_040682155.1 Amycolatopsis sp. NPDC051371 | reverse complement strand
CGTTCGTCCTGAGCCAGGATCAAACTCTCCAACAATGAATAGTTTGATCGAGACTATGTACTCAATCATTCTCAAAGGAACCTCATACGAGGTTAAATTCAAGCTCTACTGGCTTAGTTCACTAGCACACTGTTGAGTTCTCAAGCAACACACTCTGGACTCGCCGCCTCATCAGCGGCTATATCCTCGGCAGTTGTTCCAAGCGATATTTAAAGCTTTTGGTCGAGCATGCCTCAGCCTACGGTGTTAGTCGTAGGGATTCGGCGGCCGCTCGTGGGCCGACGCTGAACATTACCCGGTCCGATCCGCGGTGTCAACCCGCTCGGCCCGGCCGGATCTTCGGGGCTTGCGGCCCCGGGGCGACCCGGCGTTCCTGGCGACGAAGAGAAGATTACATGCCCTGGAACCGGTCCCGAACAGGGGGGTCACTTAACGCCATTGCCGCAGGTCAGAGCGTATCCGAGCCCTACGACGGCAACGTCGCCAAGTAGCGCGGCGGGACCCGGGCCGGCGCGACCCGTTCGAAGTCGGCCGCGAGCGCGAGCATCCGGGCGTCCGACCACCGGGCGCCCATGAACGAGATGCCCACCGGGAGCGGTCCGGCGAACCCGGCCGGCACGGTCACATCCGGGTAGCCGGCGACCGCGGCCGGCGTCGACGACGGGATCACGTCGTCGTCCCCCACCGCGCAGTCGGTCTTCCACGCGGGCGGGTTCGTCGGCGACGCGATCGCGTCCAGGTGGTACTTCGCGAGTGTCTCGTCCAGGGACCGGCGGGCGAGGTCCGAGAGCTCGGCGCGCCCGGCGAGGTAACCCGGGTCGGTCGGCGGCGGCGCGGCCAGCGCCTGCTCGAACAGCTCCTGACCGGCGAAGCAGGTCTGCTCCAGCGGGTCGGCGCGGTTGTAGGCGATCAGCTCGGCCAGGTTCCGCGGGCCGCGGGGGCGGGTCGCGAGGTAGGCGTCGATGTCGCGGTGGAACTCCGTGAGCAGCGCCGGGAACTCCAGCTCGCCGAGCCGCGCCTGGTACGGCGGGGTCACTTCGACCACCGTCGCGCCGGCCTTGACCAGGGAGTCACGCGCGGAAGTCATGACCGCGTCCGTCGACGGGCCGAGCACCGGCAGCCGCCACAGCCCGATCCGCGCCCCGCGCAGCACACCCGGCCGAAGGAGCTTCGCGTAGTCCGTGGGCTGGGAGTTCGGGTACTGCGACGTGGCCGGGTCCGAGGGGTCCCTCCCCTGCAGGACCGACAGCGTCAGCGCGACGTCGACGACGTTGCGGGCGATCGGGCCGGCGGTGTCCTGCTCGGCGGAGATCGGCACGACGCCCGTGCGGCTGACCAGGCCGAGACTCGGTTTGTGCCCGACCGTCGCCGTCATCCCCGCGGGGCAGACGATCGAGCCGTCGGTCTCGCTGCCGATCGCCACCTGGGCCAGCGACGCGGCGACGCCGGCCGCGGACCCGGCGGACGACCCGCACGGGTTGCGGTCCAGCACGTACGGGTTGTTCGTCTGCCCGCCCACGCCCGACCAGCCGGACGTCGGCTTCGCGGCGCGGAAGTTCGCCCATTCGGAGAGGTTCGCCTTGCCGAGGATCACCGCGCCGGCCGCGCGAAGCCGCGTGATCAGCGTCGCGTCCTTCGCCGGGTAGCTCCGCAGCGCACGAGACCCCGCCGTCGTCCACTGGTCGCGCGTGTCGACGTTGTCCTTGACCAGCACCGGGATGCCGTCGAGAGGCCCGCGCAGGTGGTGCGCGCGCCGCCGGGCGTCACTCTCCCGGGCCTGCCCCAGCGCCGAAGGGTTGAGCGCCAGGACGGCGTTGACCTTGCCGTCGATCCGGTGGATCCGCTCGAGATAAGTGCTGGTCAGGCCCACGGCGGTGAGCCGGCCGGACGTCATCCGCGCCTGCAGCGCCGGGATGTCGGCGGAGTCGAGGTCGAACTTCGACGGAGGAGACGCCGATGCAGCCGGTGCCGTGGGGACGAGCACGAGTGCGGCGGCCAGGATCGCGAGGAACACCGGCCGCCGCCCCATCAGAGCACCGGCAGGAGGGTTCGGAGCTCGTACGGGGTGACCGCGCTGCGGTAGTTGTCCCACTCCACCCGTTTGTTCCGGAGGAAGAAGTCGTAGACGTGCTCGCCGAGCGCTTCCGGCAGGAGCTCGGACTTCTCCATCTCGGCCAGCGCCTCTCCCAGGTTCTGGGGCAGCTGCGCGTACCCGGCGGCGCGCCGTTCGGAGTCGCTCAGCTGCCAGATGTTGTCCTCGGCGGGTGGCGGCAGCTCGTAGCCCTTCTCGATCCCCTTGAGCCCGGCGGCCAGGATGACCGAGTACGCCAGGTACGGGTTGCACGCCGAGTCCAGGGTACGGATCTCCACCCGTCGGGATGACGCCTTTCCGGGTGAATACATCGGGACGCGGACGAGCGCGGAGCGGTTCGCCCGGCCCCACGAGACCGTCGTCGGCGCTTCACTGCCGCTGATCAGGCGTTTGTAGGAGTTCACCCACTGGTTGGTGACCGCGGAGATCTCCTTGGCGTGGTGCAGCAGGCCGGCGACGAACGCCTTGCCGGTCTCCGACAGCTCGTGCGGGTCCTCGGCGTCGTAGAAGGCGTTGCGATCGCCTTCGAACAGGCTGATGTGGGTGTGCATCCCGGAACCCGGCTGGTCCGTGAACGGCTTCGGCATGAACGACGCGCGCACGCCCTGGGTCAGCGCGACCTCCTTGACGACGTAGCGGAACGTCATCACGTTGTCGGCCATCGTCAGCGCATCGGCGTAACGGAGGTCGATCTCCTGCTGACCCGGTGCCCCTTCGTGGTGGCTGAACTCGACCGAGATGCCCATCGCCTCGAGGGTCTCGATGGCGTGCCGGCGGAAGTGCGTCGCCGTGGCGTGGCTGGCCTGGTCGAAGTAGCCGCCGTTGTCCGCGGGCTCTGGTTCGCTGCCGTCGTCCGGCAGGGTCGAGAGCAGGAAGAACTCAATCTCGGGGTGCACGTAGCAGGTGAAGCCCGCTTCAGCGGCCTTCGACAGCTGACGCCGCAGGACGTGGCGCGGGTCGGCCCACGACGGCGAGCCGTCCGGCATCGCGATGTCGCAGAACATGCGGGCCGAGTACGGGCCGCCGTCCGGGGTCTCCCACGGCAGGACCTGGAAGGTGGCCGGGTCGGGTTTGGCGACCATGTCCGATTCGTAGACGCGGGCGAAGCCCTCGATGGCCGAACCGTCGAAGCCGATTCCCTCGGTGAAAGCGCCTTCGAGCTCCGCCGGCGCGACCGCGACGGACTTGAGGAACCCCAGCACATCGGTGAACCAGAGACGGACGAAACGGATGTCGCGCTCCTCGAGCGTGCGGAGCACGAATTCCTGCTGGCGATCCATGGCCGCACCCTAACGACAGCGTGTTAACGGGATGTTTCACGACGCGCCGAGGGTGACGAAGTCACGTCGCGAGCACCGGGGCCGGGGCGGTCGAGCCGCGGGCGGGGGTGGCGTCCTGAATGAGTCATTCAGGTCTTGGGAGGTCCTGAATGACTCATTCAAGACCTTTGGCGAGCCACGGGCACCCGGGCCGTGACGACTTCGCCCCTGGGTCCCGGGCGCGCCGAGGGTGACGAAGTCACGTCGCGAGCACCGGGACGGACTTCTTCGCCCGTGTGATGGCCAGGGACGCGATCGACGCGAACACCGCCAGGACCGCGGCCGAGTACCAGGCCAGGTTGTAGTTCCCGAGCTGGTCGCGGACCAGGCCGGCGGCCGACGCGGCGAACGCGGCGCCGAGCTGGTGGCAGGCGAAGACCCAGCCGAACACGATCGGGCCGGCGTCGCCGAACGCGCGGACGCAGAGCGCGACCGTCGGCGGGACCGTGGCCACCCAGTCGAGGCCGTAGAAGAGGATGAACGCCCACATGCTCGGCTGGACCGAGTTCGTGAACAGCTGCGGGAGCAGGGCCAGCGAGAGGCCGCGAAGCGCGTAGTAGACGCCGAGCAGGATCCGCGGGTCGACGCGATCGGTGAGCCAGCCGGAGAAGATCGTGCCGACGACGTCGAAGACGCCGACCAGCGCGAGCAGGCCCGCCGCCGTCGTCTGCGGCATGCCGTGGTCGTGCGCGGCGGGGACGAAGTGGGTGCCGACCAGGCCGTTCGTCGTCGCGCCGCAGATCGCGAAGCCGACCGCGAGCAGCCAGAACGTCCGAGTCTTCGCCGCCTGGCCGAGCACACCCAGCGCGCGGCGGGCCGAGCCGGTCTTCGACGCCGGGCGCGCGACCTCGGCGTCGGCGGGCGCGCCGTAAGCCGTGGTGCCGACGTCGGCGGGGTGGTCGCGGATGACCAGCAGGACAACCGGGACGACGGCCAGCGCGGCGATCGCGATCACCAGCGACGCCGTCCGCCAGCCCGAGCCGACGGCGAGGTTCGCGATCAGCGGGAGGAAGATCAGCTGGCCGGTGGCGCCCGCCGCGGTCAGGACGCCGGTGACGACGCCGCGGCTGCGGACGAACCACCGGGCCGCGACGGTCGCGGCGAAGCTCATCGCCATCGAGCCCGTGCCCGCGCCGATCAGCACGCCCCAGCACAGGACCAGCTGCCAGCTCGCGCTCATGAAGACCGTGCCGGCCGCGCCGAGGGCGATGACGAACAACGCCGTCGCCGAGACGCGGCGGATGCCGAACCGCTCCATCAACGCGGCCGCGAAGGGCGCGAAGAGGCCGTAGAGCACGAGGTTGACCGAGACGGCCGAGCTGATCGTGGCCGTGGACCAGCCGAACTCCTGGTGCAGCGGGTCGATGAGGACGCCGGGGGCCGAGCGGAAGCCGGCGGAGGCGAGCAGCGCGACGAAGGCGGCACCGGCGATCAGCCAGGCGCGGTGCAGCTTCGGGGCAGGGCGGGTCTCGACAGTCACCCCAGCAGTCTCATCGCGCGCGTGACGAGCCGAAAGTGGCTTGAAGGACATCGTCCGCAAGAATCGGGCCACGCCGTCGTGCTCAGTAGGCTCAAGGCATGTCCCGCTTCACCCTCCTGCTCGTGCTCCTGCTGACGGCCGGCTGCACCGGATCGCCGGACACGCGGGGGCCGTTCCCGGCCGGCGCCGAGCTGGTCCGCGACGCGGCGGCGTCGTTCGCCTCGGTGCGGAGCGTGCACTTCGCGGCCGGCGTCAACGGCGTGCTGCCGGGCTTCCCGCTCCGGCTCATCGAGGGCGACGCGACCCTCGACGACGGCGGGACCGCGACCGGCACGGCCGACCTCCAGTTCGGCGACGACCACACGAAGTTCCGCTTCACCGTCCAGGACGGCGAAGTCACCACGGACCCCGACGTCGCGCGCGGCCGGATCCCGCCGATGTACGACGTCGGCACGTTCCTCGGCCCGTCCGCCGGGCTGAAACGCCTGCTGGACGGGGTCACCGACGCGAAGACCGAAGGCAAGGAGAACGTCGACGGCGCCGCGGCCCTGCGTGTCGGCGGCCGGGTGCCCGCGGCCGTCGCGCACAGCGTGCTGCCGCAGGTCACCGACGACATCATCGTCAAGGTGTGGGTCTCCGCGGACGGGCCGCGGCGGTTCGCCCGGCTCTGGGTGCAGGTGCCCTCGGCCGGCGACCACCTCAGCCCCGTCATGTTCGAACTGTCGCTGACCAAGCAGAACGAGCCCGTGGACCTCGGTTAGCAGCGGGTGCCGGCGGCCGGCGACGTCCCGTCGACGAGGTACGCGATCCCGGCGCGGTCGACGCAGGCGTCGCCTTGCAGGAACACCGTGTGCTGCACGCCTTCGTAGGTCAGCAGGACGCCGCCGAGGTCCTTCGCCAGGTCGATGCCCTGCTGGTGAGGCGTCGCCGGGTCGTGCGTCGTCGAGACGACCAGGGTCTTCGGCAGCCCGGCCGGGTGCGGCGCGTGCTCGGCCGACGTCGGCGGGACCGGCCAGGTCGAGCAGATGTCCAGCTCGCTCGTGTCGGGCGTGCCGCCGGCCAGGAAGGGCGCGCCGGCCAGCATCTTTTCGTGGGCTCGGTCGATCGCGGCCCGGTCGGTGACGCGGGTGTGGTCGGCGCAGCGGACGGCGAAGTACCCGTCGATCGCGCCGCTGTACTTGCCGTCGCGGTCGCGCTGGTAGTAGTCGTCGGCGAACGCCAGCAGCGTGCGGCCGTTGCCCTGGGCGACCTGGGCGAGTGCGGCTTTCAGGGCGGGCCAGTCGCCGCGTGAATAGAGCCCGGCGAAAGTGCCCGTGATCGCGTCCTCGAACGACAGCTTCCGGGTCCCGGCCGGGATGGGCTTCGTGATCAGCGGACGCATGAGCCGCTGAAACGCCGGGGTGCTGCCGGCGAACGGGCACGCGCACCACTTGCCGAACTCGTTCAGCGCGTCCTGGAAGCCCGCGGCCTGTGTGACCAGCGAGTCCACCAGGCCCTGCGCGGGGTCGATGGCGCCGTCGAGCAGCAGCGCGCGGACGTTCCGCGGGTACGCCTCGGCGTAGGCCGCGCCGATCTGCGTCCCGTACGAGTAGCCGAGGTAGGTCAGCTTCTCGTCGCCGAGCGCGGCGCGAAGGACGTCGAGGTCGCGTACGACGTCTCGGGTGCCGACGTTCGCGAGAAGCGTCTTGCCGTACTTCGACGCTTCGGCGCACTTCGCGCCGTACGCGGTCGTCTCGGCGAGCTGCTTCTTCACCCCTTCGGGCGACATGTTGCTTTCGACGTCGGACGCGCGGTCGGCGTCCTGCTCGGCGTCGGTGCGGCAGGTGATCCGCGGCTCGCTCGTGCCGACCCCGCGCGGGTCGAAGCCGACCAGGTCGAAGCGGTCGAGCAGGGGCGCGGCGGCCGGCGTCTTCGCCAGCGCCGCCGCGGTCGAGGTGCCCCGGCCGCCGGGTCCGCCGGGGTTCACGACCAGCGAGCCGATCCGCTGTTTCGTGGCCTTGTGCCGCAGCAGGCCGACGGTGATCGCCGGCCCGTCCGGCGCGGCGTAGTCCAGCGGCACGCTCAGGTGCGCGCAGTCCAAAGCCTCCCCGCATGGGCTCCAGGCGAGCTTCTGCGTGGTGAATTTCCCCAGGTCAGGAGGGCGGGACGACGACGATGACACCGGCGGCGGCACGGGCGCCGGAGTACCCGTGCACGCCGCCAGCAGCACCGCGCACGCGGCGAGGCCTACTGCCCGGTGCACCGGGTCCCCTCCGGCGGCAGCGTGCCGTCGACGAGGTAGTCCGTGCCCGCCTGGTCCACGCACTTCACGCCCTGCAGGAACACCGTGTGCTGCGTGCCTTCGAAGGTGAGCAGCGAGCCCTTCAGGCCCTTCGCGAGGTTGACGCCGGCCTGGTACGGCGTCGCCGGGTCGTTCGTCGTCGAGATGACCAGCGTCTTCGCCAGGCCTTCGACGTTCGGGACGTGCGGCTCGGAGGTGTTCGGCACGGGCCAGAACGCGCAGGCGTCACGGGCCGCCGAAGCGGGGCGGCCGTCGTCGAGGAACGGCGCCACCTTCACGTACTCCTCCTGCGCCTTGAGGATCACGGCCGGGTCGGTGACGCGCGGGTCGTCGACGCAGCGGATCGCCGTGAACGCGTCCTGCGTGGTGCCGTAGCGGCCGTCGGAGTCGCGCTCGTTGTAGATGTCGGCGAGCTTCTCCAGCGTCACGCCGCGCTGCTGCCGCAGCTCGTTCAGGCCCGAGTTGAGCGTGTCCCAGAGGGTCTCCTGGTAGAGCGCCTGGATGACGCCGGTGGTCGCGTCCTCGTAGGAGAGCTTGCGGCCGTCGCCGACCGGCACCGGGAAGTCGATCAGCGGGCGGACGAGGTCCTGGAACGCCTTGACCGCGGTGTTCGCGTCCTGGCCGAGCGCGCAGTCCTGCTGGGCGGTGCACCACTTCGCGAACTGGTCGAACGCCGTCCCGAAGCCCTGGCCCTGGGCGACCAGCGACTCGACCGCGTCCTGCTCGGGGTCGACCGCGCCGTCGAGGATCATCGCGCGGACGTTCTTCGGGAACGCCTCGGCGTAGGCCGACCCGATCCGGGTGCCGTACGAGTAGCCCAGATAGGTGAGCTTTTCGTCGCCGATGACCGAGCGGAGGACGTCCAGGTCCTTCACGACGTCCCGCGTGCCGGCGTTGGCCAGCATCCCGGTGCCGTCGTCGGTGCGCTGGGCGCACTTCGCGGCGAAGTCCTTCTCCTGCGACTCCTGCTTGAGCACGCCCGCCGGCGAGCCGTCCGTTTCGCTGTCGTCCGCGCGGTCGGCGTCGCGCTCCTGGTCGGTGAGGCAGTGGATGGCCGGCTGGCTGGCGCCGATCCCCCGCGGGTCGAACCCGACCAGGTCGAAGCGCTTGGCGAGGCCGGTGCTCGTCGTCGGCTTGACCAGCCCGGCGGCCGCGACCATGCCCGACGCGCCCGGGCCGCCGGGGTTGACCACCAGCGACCCGATCCGGGAGCCCTGCTCCGTCGCCTGGTGCCGGAGCAGGCCCAGCGTGATCGTGTCGCCGGCCGGCTTGGCGTAGTCCAGCGGCACGGTCAGCCGGGCGCACTGGACGTCCTTCGCCTGGAACGCCGACCGCGCGTCTTCCGACGTCGCGTAAGGTGCGCAGTCGCCCCAGCTCAGGCTCTGGCCGTAGAACCGCTCCAGACCGGCGGGGACCGGCCCGGACGGCGGGTGCGACTCGGTCGTGGGCGCGACCGGTGCCGGCTTGCCGGTGGACGTGCAAGCGGCCAGCGAGGCCGCGATCAGCACGGATGTCGCAATTGCGGTGATCCGGCGACGACCGGACCTGGCGCTGGGATGAGGGAACACGGTTGGATCGTCCCATCCGGCCGCGGAACTCGAACGCACCACCGCCACGTTGGGTGGGGCAGGCCGGTCGAGCGAGAGAGAACGGGAGACCAGGGGTGGCAGCACTGATCAGCCGGGTGGGCAAGAAGCTCCGCCGGATCATCCAGCGGCCGGGCAGCGTCGAGCTGACCCGCTACGAAGCACTGCTGCCCGCGGTCGAGAAGCTCGAACCCGAGCTCGAGAAGCTCTCCGACGCGGAGCTGACCGAGCGGGCGGGCAAGCTCCGCGAGACGCTGAAGGACACCGCGTTCGGCGACAACCAGCTGATCGAGGTGTGCGCGCTGGGCCGTGAGGCCGCGCGGCGCGCCCTCGGCGAGCGCGCGTTCGACGTCCAGATCCTCGGCACGATGGGCCTGCTCAGCAAGCACGTCGTGCAGATGGAGACCGGTGAGGGCAAGACGCTCGCCGGTGCGCTGGCCGCGGCCGGGTACGCGCTGCGCGGCAAGCGTGCCCACGTCGTCACGGTCAACGACTACCTGGCGCGACGCGACGCCGAGTGGATGGGCCCGGTGTACGCCCTGCTCGGCGTGTCGGTCGGCTGGGTCGAGCCCGCGCACTCCCAGGCGGAGCGCAAGGAGGCCTACGCCAAGGACGTCACGTACGGCGCGGTCGCCGAAATCGGCTTCGACGTGCTGCGCGACCGTCTGGTCTCGAAGGTCGACGACCTGGTCCAGCCGGACCCCGAGGTGGCGATCGTCGACGAGGCGGACTCCGTGCTGGTCGACGAGGCCCGCGTCCCGCTGGTGATGGCCGGCTCGATCGACCACACCGACGCCGACGACGAGGTCGCGAAGGTCGTCCGGCGGCTGCGGCTCAACCTGCACTACGAGACCGACAGCGAGGGCCGCAACGCCTGGCTGACCGACGCCGGCGCGTCCGTCGTCGCGAAGTCGCTCGGCCTGGAGGTCGACGACCTCTACGACGAGACCGCGTCCGACCGGCTCCCCGCGGTGAACGTCGCGCTGCACGCGCACGCGCTGCTCACCCGCGACGTCGACTACCTCGTCCGCGACGGCAAGGTGCAGCTCATCAACGCCGCCCGCGGCCGCGTCGCCGAGCTGCAGCGCTGGCCGGACGGCCTGCAGGCTGCCGTCGAGGCGAAGGAGCAGGTCACCGCGACCGACCGCGGCGAGATCCTGGACTCGATCACCGTCCAGGCACTGCTCGCGCGCTACCCCGAGGTCGCCGGCATGACCGGTACCGCGGTCGCCGTCGCCGAGCAGCTGCGGGAGTTCTACGAGCTCGAGGTCGCGGTCATCCCGCCGAACACCCCGAACATCCGCGAAGACCAGGAAGACCGGGTCTTCGCGTCGCCGTCGCAGAAGCTGCGGGCGATCGAGGAGGAGATCCGCACGGTCCACGAGACCGGGCGGCCGATCCTCGTCGGCACCCAGGACGTCGCCGAGTCCGAGGAGCTGGCCGAGAAGCTGGCGAAGGTGGACCTCGAGTGCGTCGTCCTCAACGCGCGCAACGACGCCGAAGAGGCGTCGATCATCGCCGAAGCGGGCAAAAAGGGCGCGGTCACCGTGTCCACGCAGATGGCCGGCCGCGGTACCGACATCCGGCTGGGCGGCACCGACGGTGCGTCCCGCGACGAGGTCGTCGAGCTGGGCGGGCTGCACGTCATCGGCACCGCGCGGTACCCGTCGAGCCGGCTCGACGGCCAGCTGCGCGGCCGCTCCGGCCGCCAGGGCGACCCGGGCAGCGCGATCTTCTTCGCGAGCCTGAACGACGAGCTCGTGCTGTCGAACGCGCCGGACGTGCCCGAGGGCATCGTCGACGACGAAGAGACCGGCGAGATCACCGACAACGCGGCGTTGCGGCAGCTCAACCACGCCCAGCGCGTCGCCGAGGGTGTCGACCTGGAGATCCACCGCAACACCTGGCGCTACACGCGGCTGATCGAGCGGCAGCGGCGTGACCTGCTGGTGCACCGCGACAAGGTGCTTCGCACCGCGTACGCGGCGGAGCAGCTGGAGAAGGCGCACAAGGAGAAGTTCGGCGAGCTGAAGGAGAAGCTGGGCGACGACCAGGAGAAGCTGGAGCAGCTGTGCCGCGAGGTGCTGCTGTTCCACATCGACCAGCTCTGGTCCGACCACCTGGCGTTCCTGACCGACGTCCGCGAGAGCATCCACCTCCGGGCGCTGGCGCGGGAGACGCCGCTGGACGAGTTCCACCGCGCGGCGATCCCGGAGTTCCACAAGATCATCGCCGAGGCCGACTCCCGGGCGGCGAAGACGCTCGAAGAGGCCGAGCTGACCGACGACGGCATCGACCTCGGCGAGGCCGGCGTCCGGCGGGCGAACACGACGTGGACCTACCTGGTGCACGACAACCCGTTCGACTCGGACTTCGAGCAGACCATCAAGAAGGTCCGGAGCATGATCAAGCGGAAGTAGCTTCTTTCTCGGAAAACCCCCGTCCGGTTCGTCCGGGCGGGGGTTTTCTCGTTTGCGCCAGCCGGAAGAATCGGGGCATGCGCAAGATCCCGACTCTGTTCCGCCGCGACCCCGAAGACCTCCGGCGCGTCACCCGTGAAGTACACCCCGCGTGCCAGTGGGTGCTCGACGGCGAGGGCGTGCCCACCCGCAAGTACGACGGCACCTGCGTCCGGCTCGACGAGTCCGGGAACTGGTGGGCCCGGCGCGAGGTCAAGCCGGACAAGACGGCGCCGGCCGGGTTCGAGGCCGTGCAGACCGACCCGGAGACGGGGAAGACCGTCGGCTGGGAGCCGGTCGGGCAGTCGGCGTTCGCGAAGTTCTTCGAGGAGGCCCTCGATGGGCTTTTCGGTGCGGTGCCCGGCACCTACGAACTGTGCGGGCCAAAGGTCAACGGCAATCCGGAGAAGCTCGGCGCGCACCGGCTGGTCCCGCACGCCACCGCGCAGGAGTTCGCCGGCGTCCCGCGCGACTTCGACGGGCTGATGGCGTGGCTGCTCGCGCACCCGGAGTTCGAGGGCATCGTCTGGCACCGCCGGGACGGGCGGATGGCGAAGCTCAAGCACCGGGATGCGGTCGCGTCGACCTAGCGTGGCATTTCGCCCACATTCGCTCGGCTGCGCGGGTGGCCGTGGGACAGAATGGCGGTATGCCGCAACTGCGCATCGCGCTCGCCCAGGTCAACCCCACCGTCGGTGATCTCGACGGGAACGCCGACCTGCACGTCGCCTGGACCCGCCGGGCCGCCGAGGCCGGCGCCCACGTCGTGGTCTTCCCCGAGATGTCCCTGACCGGCTACCCCGTCGAGGACCTTTCGCTGCGCAAGACCTTCGCCGCCGCTTCCCGGCAGGCCGTCGAGTCGCTGGCGCGCCGCCTCGACGAAGCCGGCTGCGGCGAAGTGCTGACCTACGTCGGCTACCTAGACCTCGACGAGGTCGGCCCGCGCGACGCGGCGGCGGCGCTCTACCGCGGCGAGGTCGTCGCGCGGCAGTTCAAGCACCACCTCCCCAACTACGGCGTGTTCGACGAGCACCGCTGGTTCAAGCCGGGCACCACGCTCGACGTCGTCCGGTTCCACGGGCTCGACATCGGCATGGTCGTCTGCGAGGACATCTGGCAGGACGGCGGCCCGATCTCGGCGCTGGGCCGCGCCGGCGTCGACCTCGTGGTGGCGCCGAACGCGTCGCCGTACGAGCGGTCGAAGGACGAGCAGCGGCTGCCGCTCATCGCGCGCCGCGCCGCCGAAGCGGGCGCGCCGCTGGTCTACGCCAACCAGATCGGTGGCCAGGACGACCTCGTCTTCGACGGCGACTCGCTCGTCGTCGCCGCGGACGGCACGGTGCTGGCGCGCGCGCCGCAGTTCGTCGAGCACCTGCTCGTGCTGGACATGGACCTCACCGCGGGCGGGCACGCCGGCGACGGCGAACTCGAAGGCCTGCACGTCCGGCGGCGCGTGCTGAGTTCGGACCCGCTGCCCTCCTACGAGCCGACCGCCGAGGCGGTCATCAGCGAGCCGCTGTCGGACGAGGCCGAGGTGTGGCACGCGCTGGTCATCGGGCTGCGGGACTACGTGCACAAGAACGGTTTCTCTTCGGTCGTCTTCGGGTTCTCCGGCGGCATCGACTCGGCCGTCTGCGCGTCGCTGGCGGCCGACGCCTTGGGCGGCGACAACGTCTACGGCGTCTCGATGCCGTCGAAGTACTCGTCGGGTCACTCGAAGGACGACGCCGAAGACCTCGCGCGGCGGATCGGGGCGCACTACCGCGTCGAGCCGGTCGAGGACATGGTCCGGGTGTACGTCGAGCAGCTTTCGCTGACGGGTCTCGCCGAGGAGAACATCCAGGCGCGGACGCGGGGCATGCTCCTCATGGCACTGTCCAATCTGGACGGTCATCTGGTGCTGGCCACAGGCAACAAGACCGAGCTGGCCGTCGGGTACTCGACGATCTACGGGGACGCGGTCGGCGCGTTCGCGCCGATCAAGGACGTCTTCAAGACACACGTCTGGCAGCTGGCGCGGTGGCGCAACGCCGAAGCGGTGAAGCGGGGCGAGACGCCGCCGATCCCGGAGAACTCGATCTCGAAGCCGCCGTCGGCCGAGCTGCGGCCGGGCCAGGTCGACACGGACTCGCTGCCGGACTACGCGCTGCTCGACGACATCCTCGACGACTACGTCGAGGGCGACCGCGGCTACGCGGACCTGGTGTCCGCGGGGTTCGAGCCGGAGACGATCGACCGCGTCGTGCGGATGGTCGACAAGGCCGAGTACAAGCGGCGCCAGTACCCGCCGGGCACGAAGATCACGTTCAAGGCGTTCGGCCGTGACCGGCGGCTGCCGATGACCAACCTGTGGCGCGAGG
This sequence comes from Amycolatopsis sp. NPDC051371, assembly GCF_040682155.1. NCBI lineage: Bacteria > Bacillati > Actinomycetota > Actinomycetes > Pseudonocardiales > Pseudonocardiaceae > Amycolatopsis > Amycolatopsis sp. NPDC051371. The sequence continues at coordinate 175,598 of NZ_JBFBAG010000015.1, read as the reverse complement.
GCAAGGCCTAGCTCAAGGCGACCTGACGGCCTTCTCTTGAACTGAGGGCCGCCGTCAGGCTGGCTTTGTCGGTGCGGCGGACCAGGAATTCCAGGCCGAGCGCGTCGGTGGCTTCACGCACCGATTCCGGGTCCGGGTGGGTGCCGGTGACCATCAGGAGCGGGATCGACGGCAGGCCGCGCGTGGTCGGGTGCGGGGTGCTGCCCCAGTCGATGAGGAACGGGCGGAGCGTGCCCGGGGCGCTCGGCGGGGTCAGGCGCCAGCGCAGGAGTTCGCCGTCGCCGGTCTCGCGGGACATCTCCCTGGCGTCGCCGGGATCGAAGCCGTGGGCTCTTGCCTGGGCGATGGTCGCGTCGAGGTCGGTGGTGCGGACCGCCCAGGCGACGAGCGCCGGCTCGGTCAGGTCGTCGATGCCGAAGGGGCGCGGGTTCGCGGGTTCCGGCTGCGCGGGGTCGGGGCCGATGACCTCCAGGTACATGCCGGCGCCGAGGTCGGCGAGGTGGTTGGCGGTGCCGAGGCCGACGTGGCTGCCGCCGGGAGCGGGCGTGACGCCGGTGAGCGCGGTGACGCGGGCGACGGCCTCGGCGAGGTCCGGGCCGGCGTAGACGAGGTGATCGAGCACGGGCCTATTTTGTCGTACCCCGGCCGTAGGCTGGCAAGATGACGATGGGGTTCACGGTGTTCGACACGGCGATCGGCGCGTGCGGGCTCGCGTGGCGCGAGGACGTCGTGGTCGGGGCGTCGCTGCCTTCGGCCGCTTTGCACGCGTGGTTCGCGCGGCAGTACCCGGAGGCGGTTCCCGGGACGCCGGGTCCGCGGGTGCGGGAGGCGATCGACGGGATCGTGGCGCTGCTGAGCGGCGAGCGGGTCGATCTGGCTTCGGTCCCGCTGGACTTCTCGGGCGTGCCTTCGTTCAACCGGCGCGCGTACGAGGTGGCGCGGACGATCCCGCCGGGCAAGACGCTGACGTACGGCGACATCGCGCACCGGCTGGGGATGCCGGGCTCGGCGCAGGCTGTCGGGCAGGCGATGGGGCACAACCCGTTCCCGCCGATCGTGCCGTGCCATCGGGTTTTGGCTGCCGGTGGGAAGGATGGCGGGTTTTCGGCTCGGGGTGGGGTCGAGACGAAGCGGCGGATGCTGGTGATCGAGGGGGCGCTGGCGGACGAGCCGACGTTGTTCTGACGGCCGTGGTGGGTTCGCGGCCTGCTCGCCGGGCGGCTGAGCGGGCTGCGAACGGACGACACACGTGCCTGGGCGTTCGGCTCACGTGCCTGGAGCGTCGGCTCGCGTGATTGCGGATTCGACACGGCCCGGCGGAAGGCCGCCGGGCCGTGAGGAGCCTCAGGCGGGTTGGCTTTCCGGGCTCCAGGGCTTCATCCATGGGGTCTCCGGCCAGCCTTCCGCCGCCGCCATCAGGGGGATCGCCGTGGCGCCGTCGACGTGCTCGCGGATGATGTCCGCGTGGCCCGCGTGGCGGGCCGTCTCCTCGATCAGGTGCAGGAGCACCCAGCGGACCGACCACGCCTCGACGTCCTGCGGGTACCACGGCACGCCCTTCGGCACCGGGACCGGCTGCCCGAGGTCCTCGATCCCCGCGATCACCTCCGCCGTGCGCGCGGCCACCTCGTCGTAGCGGGTCAGCACGCTCGCCAGCGTCTCCGAGGGTCCCAGGCTGTACGCCGCCTGGTACTCCGCCATCGCCTGGTCGAACGGCTTCTGGGGCAGCCGCAGCAGGATGTCGATCCAGCCGTCCTCCGTCGACACCACGTGCTTGACCAGGCCGCCCACCGACAGGGAGCTCTTCGTCGGCGTGAGCCGCGCCTGCTCGTCCGTCAGCCCGTGGGCCGCCACCTTCAGCACGTGCCGCTGCTGCTCCAGGTACCGCAGCAGCCCGTCACGCTCGTCGGCCACCGGGGGCACGTTTCCCGCCATCGAGATCAGCTCCTTCGCGTTCGTCCCCGGAATCGTGCCACCGACCACCGACATTTCCGGCACAAACGGCCACCAGCAGCGCCGCCGCGATCGCAAGCGCCCCGCGGTTGCCCGACCACGCCGCCAATGGGCCCGCCAGCGCCGTGCCCGCCGGGGTCAGCCCGAACCCGGCCAGCGACTGGTACGCCGAGACCCGCGACAGCCGGTCGTGCCGGACGTGCCGCTGCAGCAACGTCATCAGCCCGACGCCGAACACCTCGACCCCCACCCCGGCCAGCGCCGCCGCGAGGCACACCCCGAAGACCGGGGCGCCGAAAGTCATCGCGACCAGTGGCGCGGCTGTGAGCGCGCCGCCGCCGACCGCCCAGCGCCGGGACGGCGTCCAGGTCAGCAAAAGCATGCCGCCCAGCACCATCCCGGTGGCGTCGCACGCCATGATCAGCCCCCACGCGGCCGCGTCCGCCGCCACGACCGGCCCGAGCACCAGCTCGTACGCCCCGACCGCCAGCGCGTTGACCGCCGCGAACTGGACGATCATCGGCGCCAGCCAGCGGTGCGACCGGAACTCCGTCCACCCCTCGCGCAGCGAACGCCCGACTCCGGTCCGCGCGCTGAAGGTGCCTTCGATCCGGATCGCCAGCCCGAGGACGATCGCGACGACGAACGTCAGCGCGTCCGCCAGCAGGGTCCAGCCGGGCCCGGTGGCCGCGACCACCCAGCCGCCGAGGGACGCACCGCCGATCTGGGCCAGGTTCAGGGCAGCCGGAACGCGGCGAACGCGCGCGGCCCGTGTTCCCGGCCCAGGTCGCGCAGCAGCAGACCCTGCGCCGCCGGACGAGCGAACGCCGTCGCGACGCCGGTCAACGCGGCCGCGACGGCGACGTGCGCGAGCCGGGCCTGGCCGGTCAGGACGGAAACCCCGAGCCCGGCCTGGACCACCGCCGAGACGAGGCTCGTACCGACCAGCACGCGGTTGCGCGGCCACCGGTCGGCGACCACCCCGCCGGCCAGGAAGAACACCAGGGCCGGCACGAGCCCGCAGACGCCGACCACCCCGACGTCCCCCGCCGAGCCACCCATCCCCAGCACCGTGAACACGATCGCGACCTGGGCACCCGCGGTGCCCAGCGCCGAGATGGTCACCGACGTCGTGTGCAGCACGAACGTCCGATTCCGCCACAAGGACAAGACTTCCCCAGAGTTAGATGCAAGGTAGTTAGTGTCAATTTCGTATATATACTTTGCGGGTAGAGTCGCGGACGTGTCAACCGAAAACATCCCCACCGGGGCGGAGCTGGCCGACGCCCTGCGGCGCATCACGCACGTCCTGCGCCGGTACGCGGGGGCGCCCTACGCCAAGCGCGGCTGGCCGACGGCCCAGGTCCAGCTGCTGCTGATGGTCGACCTGCTCGGCGACCGGCCGCGGATGGGCGAGGTCAAGCGCCGCCTGGGCGTCACCGGCCGGGCGATCACTTCAGCCGTCGACGCGCTGGAGCGGGACGGGCTGCTGCGGCGCGAACCGGACCCGACCGACCGGCGCGCGAGCCTGCTGGCCGTCACCGAAGCCGGCCGCACGCGGCTCGCGGAGATCGAGGAGATCCAGCACGGGCACGCCGACGACACGTTCAGCGTGCTCGACCCGGCCGAGCGCAAGACGCTGCTGGAGCTGCTCAGCCGCCTCGAGGCGCATGTCGGGGCGCGGGCTTGATGAAGGCGTACGCCCCGCCGACGCCGTACAGGACGGCGCGCACCACCTGCTGAACCCGGCTGACCACACCTTCGGCGGTGTCCAGCTGCCGCGCGAGCACGAGGGCGGCCCAGGCGACCAGCACGACCACGAGCCCGGTGACGGCGAGCGCGCGCCAGCCCGGCGGCCACCAGAGGATCAGGCTGACCACTCCGACGACGAGCACGACGGTCGCCAGGAACGAGAGCACGCCGCTCTGCTCCGGGTACGCGGCCTGCAGGAGCGCGACCAAGCCGAACACGCTCACCGAGATCGAGCTGAGCCGCGCCGTCCAGTGAACCGGGCCGAGCCGGTGCAACGGGGGCCCGGCGAGCAGGAACGCGACCCCCGAGACGGCCAGCAGCACGCGAAACACCGGCGGACCGGTCAGCAGCGCCTCGACCGGGTCGTGCACCGGCGAGACGTCCGTCGGGAGGAAGAACTCCAGGAGCCATCCCGAATACGCGAGGACGGCCAGTCCCATGAGGAGGGCCGAGGCGATCCGAGCCGTGCGCACGAGGCACACATTAAGCGACCCCCGGCGCCACGGCCGCATCACCGTGATCACGTCGACCGAGTCGTTATGCCTGCGGACGGACGAAGGGGAAGAGGACCGTCTGGCGGATCGAGGCTCCGGTGAGCATCATGAGCAGCCGGTCAACGCCCAGGCCGAGCCCGCCGGTGGGCGGCATCCCGTGCTCCAGGGCCAGCAAAAAGTCGTCGTCCAGCTCCATCGCTTCGACGTCTCCGCTCGCCGCGCGCAGCGACTGCGCCTCCAACCGCCGCCGTTGTTCGATCGGGTCGGTCAGCTCGGTGTAGGCGGTGCCGACCTCGGAGCCGAACGCGATGAGGTCCCAGCGCTCGGCCAGCTGCGGGTCCTCGCGGTGCTGGCGGGTAAGCGGCGAGACGTCGGTCGGGTAGTCCGTGTAGAAGGTCGGCAGCACGGTCGCGCCCTCGACGAGGTGCTCGAACGCCTTGAGCACGAGGTCGCCGTGGCTCGGCTCCTCCCCCACCGGCACACCCGCGGCGAGGCACAGCCGGCGCAGGTCGGCCACCGACGTCCCCGAGTCGACCTGCTCCCCGAAGGCCGCCGAAACGGCGTCGTGCACGGTGATCACGGGCCAGTCGCCGGAGATGTCGTGGTCGACGACCTTGCCGTCGGCGCCGGGCCGGCGCACGACCTGAGCGCCGTACGCCGCCTCGGCCGCGTGCTGGACGAGCTCGCGCGTCAGCGTCCGCATCGTGTCGTAGTCGGCGTACGCCTGGTACGCCTCGAGCATCGTGAACTCGGGGTTGTGCGTCGCGTCGACGCCTTCGTTGCGGAAGTTCCGGTTCAGCTCGAAGACGCGCTCCACGCCGGCGACGCACAGCCGCTTGAGGTACAGCTCCGGCGCGATCCGCAGGTACATCCGCATGTCGTAGGCGTTGATGTGCGTGACGAACGGCCGGGCGTTGGCGCCGCCGTGGACCGTCTGCAGCATCGGCGTCTCGACCTCGAGGTAGTCGGCGTGGTGCAGCCGGTCGCGCACCGCGCGGACCACCGTGGACCGCAGGCGCAGCATGTTCGTCGAGTCCGGGTTGACCGCGAGGTCGAGGTAGCGCTGCCGCACCCGCGTCTCCGGGTCGGTGAGGCCCTTCCGCTTGTCCGGCAACGGGTGCAGGCACTTGGCGGTGACCGTCCACTCGTCGACGAGCACCGAGAGCTCACCGCGCTTCGATGTGACGACCTGGCCGCTGACGCCGACGTGGTCGCCGAGGTCGACGCCGGTCCGCCAGCCCGTGAGGTCGAGCTCGCCGGCCTCCAGCATCAGCTGGATCTCGCCGCTGAAGTCCTTGACGCGCGCGAAGCACAGCCCACCGAGCGTGCGCATCGCCAGCACGCGCCCGGCGATCCGGACGCGGTGGCCGGTGCCGCTGTCCGGTTGCAGGTCCCCGAACTTCTTCACGACGTCGCCGATGTGGTCGTCCCGGCGGAACCCGACCGGGTACGGGTCGATCCCGGCCTCGCGCAGCTTGGCGAGCTTGGCCATGCGGACGCGGACCTGTTCCGGCCGCCGGGCCGGCTTCGCCGCCGGGACCGCCGCGGACTCCTCGATCTCCCGGACGCGCGCGACGAACTCGTCGCTGACCGTCTCCAGCCGCAGCGCCCGCGACCGTCCGGTCGGGACGAATCCTTCGAGCGCGCCCGCGACGATGCCGACACGCGGGAGGCGCCGCGCCGAGGAGTAGCAGAGGAACCGCGGCTCCCAGTCCGGCCCGTACTTGGCGTTGGACCGGTACAGCGACTCCAGCTGGAAGAACCGTGACGCGAGGCTGAGGATCCCGCGCCACAACCGCAGCACCGGGCCGGCGCCGATCCGCTCGCCCTCGGAGAAGACCGCGCGGAACATCGCGAAGTTGAGCGAGATCCGCTGCGCGCCCAAGTGCTGCCCGGCCGCGACGACCTCGGCGATCATGTACTCGTTGAGGCCGTTCTCGGCGTCGCGGTCGCGGCGCATGAGGTCCAGCGAAAGGCCGCGCCGGCCCCACGGCACGAACGACAGCAGGCCGCGCAGGTCGCCGCGGGCGTCGTAGGCCTCGACCATGACGCTGCGGCCGTCGCTCGGGTCGCCGAGCCGGCCCAGGGCCATCGAGAACCCGCGTTCGGTCTCGGCGCCGCGCCAGGCCTGGGCGCGGGCGAGCAGCTCGACCATCTCGTCGTCGGGGATCTCGCCGTGGCGGCGCACGCGGGAGGTGTAGCCGGCACGCTCGATGCGTTTGACGGCTTGGCGCACCGAGCGCCGCTCCGGCCCGGCGAGGCTGAACTCGCGGATGTCGAGCACCGCTTCGTCGCCGATCTCCAGGGCGCGCAGGCCCGCGTCGGTGTACGCCTTCGCGCCGCGCTCGCTCGCCCCGAGCACGCCCGGCGTCCAGCCGTACGTCCGCGTCTCGTCGAGCCACGCGCGGACGGCGTCCGGCCACGCCTCGGGGTCGCCGATCGGGTCGGCGCTGGCGACGCTGGTGCCGCCGAGGACGCGGTAGGTCACGGCCGCGCGGCCGTTCGGCGCGAAGACGACGCTCTTGTCGCGCCGGGTGGCGAAGTAGCCGAGAGAGTCGTCCTCGCCGTGCTCGGCGAGCAGCCGGCGCACCCGAAGCTCCTCTTCGTCCGTGCGCAGGCGACGGCTGCGCACACCGCGGAACAGCATGTACAGCGCGGCGGTGGCGACGGCGGTCGCGCTCAGGTCGATGAGCACGTCCAGCCAGGCCGGCCCCTCGCCGACGCCGATCCGGCGCAGCTGCAGGTTCTCACCGGTGGCGTGGTTGACGACCCAGGCGAAGCGCTCCCACGAGTCGCCGAGGTGGCCGGGAAACGCTTCCGCCAGCCCCCAGCCGACCAGGATGACCGCGGCGAGCCCGCCGAAAAGCATGGTCAGGCCGTCGCGCCAAGCGCTCGGCGCGAGCCGGGCGGGGAACGCCCTGCGCAGCATGAGCAGGAAGCCGATCAGGGCGACCGACAGCACGTCGGCCGCGGTGAGGGCCCACAGCTGGACGGGGATGTGCCGGACCTGCTTCGACCCCAACGAGAGCAGTTCGGGCGACCACAGCAGCGTCGCCTGCAGGGCCAGGGTGAGCACCAGCCCGACGACCTGGAACAGCACGAGCGTGTACAGCGCGGCCTTCTTGCGGCGGCGCAGCGCGGCGCCCAGCACCACCAGCAGCAGCACCATCACCAGGCTCGCGCTGGTCGGCACGCTCAGGCTCGAGAACGCCATGTCGATGCCGTTGAGCAGGTGCCCGTGCGGGCCGTTCGTGAACAGGAGGAGCACCGAGAAGACCGCGGCCAGCTGGACCACGGTCGCGACGATGCCGCCCGCTCTCGCCTTCCAGGCGGGGAGGCGCGGGCGTGTGCTCGCGAGGGTTCCCATCGTTGCTTTCGTCGCCTTTCGCGGCCGATCGGTGCTCATGCCCTCTTCTTGACGTCAGTGAACCCGGGTTGGTTGTCCACGGACATCAACCTGAAGGCTGACGGCGAGTGGTCCCCGAGGGTGTGAAGCTTGTCGCACGCGGTTGGGGCCCGTCCGGGGGCGTGTCACGCTTTGAGACGCCTCTGCTCCACGACCCGGGGACCTCACCGAGGCCTCGAGGGAAGGACGGTCGACGACGATGTCTGCCACCGAGAACGGGCCCGCCGAAGAGGCGGCCCCCTACGGCACCGGATCCGCGCCCAAGCCGGCTTCGGGCCGGAAGGTCCGCGTCCACCACCTGCGCGAGCTCAAGGAACGCGGCGAGCCGTGGCCCATGCTCACCGCGTACGACATGTACACCGCCGCGCTGTTCGACGAGGCCGGGATCCCCGTGCTGCTCGTCGGCGACTCCGCGGCCAACAACGTCTTCGGTTACGACACGTCGCTGCCGGTGACGGTCGACGAGCTGCTGCCGCTGGTCCGGGCGGTCACCCGGTCGGTCAAGCGGGCTCTCGTCGTCGCCGACCTGCCGTTCGGCTCCTACCAGCTCTCGCCGCAGCAGGCGCTGGAGACGTCGGTGCGGTTCATGAAGGAGGGCCGCGCGCACGCCGTGAAGCTCGAAGGCGGGCGGCGGTTCGCCGCGCACGTCGAGGCCCTGACGTCGGCGGGCGTGCCGGTGATGGGCCACATCGGGTTCACCCCGCAGAGTGAGCACAACCTCGGCGGCTACCGGGTGCAGGGGCGCGGCGAAGCGGCGGACGTGCTGCTCGCCGACGCGCTGGCGCTGCAGGAGGCCGGGGCGTTCGCGGTGGTGATGGAGATGGTGCCCGCCGAAGCCGCGAAGCGCGTCACGGCGGAGCTGAAGATCCCGACAGTCGGCATCGGCGCGGGTCCGGACTGCGACGCGCAGGTGCTCGTCTGGCAGGACATGGCCGGGCTGCGGCGCGGGAAGGCACCGCGGTTCGTCAAGCGCTACGCCGACGTCGCGACGGTGCTGCAGAACGCGGCGACGGCGTTCGCGGAGGACGTCCGGCGCGGCGAGTTCCCGGCACCGGAGCACGCTTTCCACGACTAACCCCGCTCCCTGAACCGCTCGGCGAGCTCCGGGTCGTTCTCCCACCACAGCCCCGACGTCGATGCGGCGCCCGAAGCGGCTTCCTCGTCCAACTGGACGTCGATCTGCTTCGCGCGCCGCTCGTCGTCGCGGGCCCAGCGGATGAACAGCGCCACCACGAACGGCAGGCCGGCGACGTCACCGCCGATCCAGAGCACGCCCGCGCCGATGATCTGGTCGGTGCGGGGATCCGGCCCAAGCCCCGGGTGCGCGGCCGCGTAGTGCGCCGGCGCGAGCAGCGGCCCGAGCCACAGCACCAGGCCGAGCGCGCCGTCGAAGACGACCTCGGTGAACGCGATCCACACCGACACCAGGTGCGGGTCCGTGCGCGGGGTCGGGTCCAGTCCCAGCCGCGTCCAGAAGTACGTGAAGCCGGACAGGACGAGCGCGAGCCGGACCAGGCCGTCCGCCACCGGCGAGCGCAGCGTGAGGTCGTAGAGCGGGGTCAGGTAGAGCACCAGTACCGGCACGACCAGGGTGAGGGTGACGACCGGCGGGAACGTCAGCGCGCGGGCCACCTTGCCGCGGCCGTGCCGCCGCAGCCAGGTCGCGGGCCGCGTGTCCAGCAGGAGCCGGATCGGGGCGCCCAGGGCGAGCAGCAGTGGCGTGATCATCAGCAGCGTCGTGGTCTGGACCGCGCGGACCCAGAAGAACGTCGTGTCGTAGACGGCCAGCGGCGAGCAGGTGACGACCACGATGGTCCCGAGCCCGGCGAGGAACGCCGTCATCCGGCCCGGTGGCCACCCGCGGTGGCGGGCGGCGCGGAGGTAGAGCCCGCCCAGGGCGAGCACCAGGAGCACCGCGGGGACGTCGAAGGTCAGCGGCACCTCACACCGCGAAGAAGATCAGGCTGCCGATTCCGGCAACGACGCAGTAAATGGCGAACGGGGTCAGGGTGCGCGTTTCGAAGTAACCGGTGAGGAACCGGACAGAAATGTACGAAGCGACCCCGGCGATGACACTCCCGACGAGCGCCGGGCCGAGGGAGGCGTGGTTCTCCGGGGCGAACAACGTCGGCATCTTCAGCACGCCGGCGGCGAGGATCACCGGCGTGGCGAGCAGGAACGCGAAGCGCGCGGCGTCTTCGTGGCCCAGTCCGCGGCGCAGCCCCGCGACCATCGTGATGCCCGAGCGGCTGATGCCCGGCAGCAGCGCGAGGATCTGCGCCGCACCGATCAGGACGGCTTCGCCGACCCTCAGCTTCGCCAGCCGGACGTCGGTCCTCTCGTCGACCGTGACCGCCCGCATGACGAGGGTCTCCTCGGTCGAGAAGTCCACAGTGTCCGCTTCTTCGGCGGGCTTCCCCCGCGAGAACTTCTCGGCGGCGTAAAGGACTCCGCCGTTGAGCGCGAGGAAGATCGCCGACGGCACCGGCTTGCCGAGGTAGTCGCGCAGCAGACCTTCGAGCAGCAGCCCGGCCAGCCCGACCGGGATCGTGGCGAGCACGAGCAGCCACGCGAGCCGCTGGTCGGGGGTGCGGACCTCGCGGTGGCGGATCGACGTCCACAGGCCGCGGATGATCCGCACCCAGTCCTTCCGGAAGAACAGCACGAGGGCCAGCGCGGTGGCGACGTGCATCGCCACGAGCACCGCCAGGTAGGGCGAATCCTTGCCGATGCTCAGGTCCCGCTGCCATTGCCCGCCGACCCAGGCGGGCAGCAGGATGCTGTGGCCGAGACTGGACACCGGAAACAATTCCGACACCCCTTGCAAGGCGCCGACGACAATCGCCTCGACGTAGGTCACCGCGGACATTCCGAGCCTTTCCGTACCACTTTTCGAAACCCCGACACCGGAACGTACCGGCCCATTCGTTAACCCCGGGCAAGGGGCACGGCCGCGCTCAGCGTCCTCTCAGCGGGCGTTCACGTATATGAACTTCAATCATGTTCTTGACTGACGTTCGGGCCTTGGCTTAGCGTTTAGCCCGTCGCCGCCACGACGAAGATTCGAACCCTCGACGAGGAGGACGGGAATGCGTGTGCGGACTGCCAGCCGTCGTGACCACCCCGACGGCGTCGTTTCTCCGAACCCGGACGTCGCCCCCGCAACGGGCGGCTGACCACTCAGACCGGGAGCCCGCTCAGCCCGGCGGCGGGGGCGGGCTCCCACTTTTCTTGGTCGTCGTCCCGCTCTCGGCGGCGGGGTGTCGGGGCGACGGCCAGGACCCTCGGGCAGAGTGTCGGGCATGGACGAGCTCTACCCGCCGATTCCTCCGCGTGCCGAAGGATTCCTGGACACCGGCGACGGGCACCGCATCCGGTGCCAGGAGGCGGGGAACCCGGCCGGGAAGCCGGTCGTGGTGCTCCACGGCGGACCCGGCAGCGGGATCGCGCCGATGGCGCGGCGGCACTTCGACCCCGCAGCCTACCGGATCGTCCTGTTCGACCAGCGCGGCTCGGGACAGTCGACGCCGGGCGCCGAAGACTTGCGCGCCAACACCCTCTGGCACCTGGTTTCCGACATGGAGGCCCTGCGCGAGCGGCTCGGCATCGAGCGCTGGCAGCTCTTCGGGGGCTCGTGGGGCGCGACCCTCGCGCTCGCCTACGCGCAGACGCACCCTTCGCGCGTCAGCGAAATCGTCCTGCGGGGCGTGTTCACGGTGCGGCAGAGCGAACTGGACTGGATCTACCGCGGCGGCGCCGCGAACGTGTTCCCGCGCGAGTGGGAGGCCTTCCTCGCCCCGATCCCGGCTTCCCGGCGCGACGACCCCCTCGCCGCGTACAGCGATCTTTTGGCCCATCCGGACGAGGAGGTCCGGCACCGAGCGGCGGTCGCTTGGAGCACGTGGGAAGGCGCGACGGTTTCCGTGCAGCCCCAGGAGTCCTTCGTCCGGCAGTACGCGGAGCCGGCGTTCGCGCTGACGTTCGCGCGGCTCGCGGTCCACTACTTCTCGCACGGCGCGTGGCTCGAGGAGGGACAGCTGATCCGCGACGCGGGCAAGCTGGCCGGCATCCCGGGCGTGATCGTGCAGGGCCGCTACGACACGGTGTGCCCGCCGACCACGGCGTACGAGCTGCACCGGGCTTGGCCGGGGTCGGAGCTGAAGCTGCTGGAGGGTGCCGGGCACGCGGTGACGGACCCGGGGGTGCTGGCGGCCTTGCGCGCGGCGACGGACTCATTCCGCCAGTAGCACCGCGAACACCTTCTCGAGCTTGGCTTCGAGGACACCCTCGTCGGCACGGGCGAGCTCGGTGCTGCCGATGAGCGTGCGCATCACCCAGAAGCCGGCGATCACCGCGAGCGCCAGCGCCGGGCCCTCGGTGTTCCTCTTGTCCGGGAGGACGTCGGTGAGGTGCTTCTCGACGTGCCGCTCGATGCCCGCGCGCAGGATCTCCGCGGCGCGCGGGTTGGGCGCGGACCGCAGCATCAGCAGGAACGGGTCGAGCCGCCCGGCATCCGGGGCGGTCCGGCGCACCAGGACGGCCGCGATGTCCGCGGCGAGCGTCGCCGGATCGTCGGTGAGCACGGTCCGCTCGGCCATCGCCGCCTCGACGACCTCGGCGAAGAGTCCTTCCTTCGAGCCGAAGTAGCGGTTGACGAGCATCGCGGTGACCCCGGCGGACTCGGCGATCTCGCGCACGCCGACGGCGTCGTACCCGGCTCGGGTGAAGGCTTCGAGCGCCGAGTTCAGGATCGCTTCCCTGGTCGCGGCGGCGTTGCGGGGTCTCATGTATACGAGTGTAGACTTGAGCTAAGTCTACAGGTGTATACCTCTTGGGAAGGTGCTTCATGGATCTCGAACTCACTGGTAAACGAGCACTTGTCACCGGCTCCAGCGCCGGTCTCGGCGAGGCGATCGCGCGGCTCCTGGCCGCCGAAGGTGCCGCGGTGGTCGTCCACGGCCGGGACGTCTCCCGCGCCGGGCGGGTCGCCGAGTCGATCGGCGCGACGGGCGTCGCGATCGGCGACTTGTCGACCGACGCGGGTGCGGACGCGGTGGCGTCCGCGGCCGGGAACATCGACATCCTGGTGAACAACGCCGGCTCGTACGACCACCTGGGGTGGGCCGAAGCGACGCCGGACGTCTGGGCGTCTGCCTACGAAGCGAACGTCGTGTCGGCGGTCCGGATGATCCACCGGTTCGTCCCGGGCATGCGCTCCCGCGGCTGGGGCCGGGTGGTCCAGATCGGCGGCGGACTCGCGATCCAGCCGATGGCGATGCAGCCCCACTACACGGCGACACTCGCGGCGCGGCACAACCTGGCGGTGTCGCTGGCGCGCGACCTCGCCGGGACGGGCGTGACGTCGAACGTCGTGTCCCCGGGCGCGATCCTCGTGGACTCGGTGCGGTCATTGCTGACATCGATCGCGCCGGACCACGGCTGGGGCACGTCGTGGGAGGAGATCGAGCACGCCGCGGCCCGCGAGCTGGTCCCGAACGACGTCGGCCGACTGGGCCGTCCCGAGGAGATCGCGGCGGCGGTCGGGTATCTGGTGAGCCCGGCGGCGGCTTACGTCAGCGGCGCGACGATCCGGGTGGACGGTGGCACGATCCGGTCAGCGCACTGACGTTGGCCGGTAGGGGCCGAGCGGTGCGAAGCACTCGGGTTTTCCGGCTATGGTCGGCCCGATCCGTTCACGGCTTTGGGGAGGAACGATGCGGGCCAAGGCATTCCTGTGCGCGGTGCTGAGCGCCGCCGGACTGGCCGTCGCTCCGGGGCCGGCGTCGGCCGCGGCTGCCGAGTGCAGCATCGACTTCGACCACATCTGCCTGTGGTCGGACATCAACTACCACAACGGCTACGGCGCTTGGGCGGGTTCGGTGCCGAAGCTTCCGACGGCCCTGAACGGCAAGGTGTCCAGCCTCAAGAACATCATGCCCGGGGCGGTCTTCTTCTATTCCAGCGAGAACTACGGCGGCAGCTCCTTCTGCATCAACCCGGGCGATGTGGACCACGACCTGACCGCCCGGTACGGCGGCGGCATCAGCTGGAACGACCGCATCAGGTCGTTCCGCTACTACCCGGGCGGCTTCTGCACTCTTCCGTGAGTCAGAGCCGGCCGCCCGACGCCGTGTCCCCCGACAGCCGCTGCGCCAAGTACACCGGCACCGTCGAAACCACGATCAGCACCGCCGCCACCACGTTCACGATCGGCGCCTGGTTCGGCCGGAACAGGTTGTTGTAGATCCAGATCGGCAGCGTCTCCATGCCCGTGCCCAGCGTGAACGTCGTCACGATGATCTCGTCGAACGACAGCGCGAACGCCAGCAGCCCGCCCGCCAGCAACGCCGACCGCAGCATCGGGAACGTCACCAGCCGGAACGTCGTGAAGCCCGTCGCGCCGAGGTCCATCGACGCCTCCTCCAGGTTTCCGCCCATCCGGCGCAGGCGCGCGACGACGTTGTTGAACACCACCACGATGCAGAACGTCGCGTGCGCGATGATCGCCGTCAGCAGGCCCAGGTCGATGCCCAAGATCGTCCGGAACGCGTTGTTCAGCGCGATGCCCGTCACGATCCCCGGCAGCGCGATCGGCAGGATGATCAGCAGCGACACCGGGTTGCGCCCGAAGAACCGGTAGCGCTGCAACGCGAACGCCGCCATCGTGCCCAGCAGCAGCGCGATCGCCGTCGCCGCCAGCCCGGCTTCGACGCTCGTCCAGAGCGCGTGCAACGCCCCTTCGTTCGACGACGCGCGGCTCCACCACTCGAGCGTGAACCGGGACGGCGGCCAGCCGAACGTCGTGTCGGCGTTGAACGAGTTGAGCAGCACCACCAGCAAGGGGAAGTAGATCACCGCCAGGCCCAGGCCCAGCGCTGTCCACAAGAGCGCCCGAGACGTCCGCACCGAGACTCCTAGAGGTTGTCCAGCGCGCCGGTGCGGCGCACCGCGGCCAAGTACACGAGCATGATCACGACCGGCACCGTCGCCACCGTCGCCGCGAACGGCAGGTTGTTCGCCGCGCCGATGTTGTCGTAGACGACGTTGCCGAGCATCTGGGACGTGCCGCCGACGATCTTCACCGCGATGTAGTCGCCCAAGGACAGCGAGAACGTGAAGATCGAGCCCGCCACGATCGCCGGGAACGTCAGCGGCAGGATCACCGAGCGGAACGTCCTCAGTGAGCGAGCCCCTAGGTCGCCGGAAGCGTCCACCAGCGAGTCCGGCAGCCGGTCGAGCCCCGCGTAGATCGGCAGGATCATGTACGGCAGCCACAGGTACGAGAGCGTGATGATCGTGGCTGTTGTGCCGTAGCCGGGGGAAAGCCAGTTCAAAGCGCCGTTGCCGGACAGCATCGACCGCCACGCGTACGCCTTCACCAGGTAGCTCGCCCACAACGGCGTCATCACCGCGATCACCAGGATCCGCTGGGCGCGCGGCGAAGCCAGCTTGGCCATCGCGAACGCCATCGGGAACGCGATGACCGCGTCGATCACCGTGACCAGCGCCGCGATCCCGACCGTGCGAAAGGTGATCGTGCGGTAGACCGCGTCGCTGAACAGCGTCTTGAAGTTGTCCAGCGACCACTCGATGGCGACCTGGCCGGTGAACGCGTCCGTGTGCCAGAACGCCGTGACGAACAACGCGGCGAGCGCGCCCAGGTAGGCCAGGCCGAGCCAGAGCAGCGGTGCCGAGAGCAGGAAACCCAGGCGCAGCTTGGGCTTCCGGTAGAAGAAGGCCGAGAGCGCGGTCATGTCACCCCTTGATCTCGGTCCAGGCCTTCGTCCACTCGCCGTAGTCCTTGCACTTGACGTCCGTGCGGCCGTCGAGGCACTGCGGGATCGGCGTGGTCCAGTACGCGATCTTCGACGCGTAGGCCGCGTCGCTGGCGTGGTAGGTGTCGCAGAGCGTCTTGTCCGTCATCTCCGCGCACGCCTTCGTGTTCGCCGGCGCCTCGCCGAAGTACTCCGCGACCTGGGCGTTCACCTTGGGGCTGATGATGTAGTCGAGCCACTTGTACGCGCACGTCTTGTGCGCCGACTTCGCCGCGACCATCCAGGTGTCCGACCAGCCCGTCGCGCCTTCGCTCGGAACAGCCGACTCGAGCGGCGCGCCCTCGCCCTTGGTCAGGTTGACCGTGACCTGCCAGGCGGTGCCGACGACGGCGTCGGCGTTCTTCAGCGCCTGGGACTCCTTGAGGTAGTCCGACCAGTACTCGCTCACCAGCGGACGCTGCTGCTTGAGCAGGTTGACCGCCGCGGTGAACTGCTTGTCGTCGAGGGAGTACGGGTTCTTGATGCCCAGGTCCGGCTGGTGCGCCATCAGGTACAGCGCGGCGTCGGCGATGTAGATCGGAGAGTCGTAGGCGATCACCTTGCCCTTGTAGGGCGAGTTCGCGTCGAACATCACCGACCACGACGTCGGCGCCGGCGTCACCTTGTCGGTGCGCCAGGTCAGCAGGTTCGCGCCCCAGCCGTGCGGGATGCCGTAGGAGACGCCGCCGACGCTGTTCCACGACTTGTCCTTGAGGAACGGCTGGACGTCGGCGTAGTTCGGCACCAGCGCGGTGTTCACCGGCTCGGCGTCCCCGGAGGCGACCAGCCGCAGCGACGCGTCACCCGAGGCGGAGACGACGTCGTACTGCCCGGTCTTCATGAGCGTCACGGCCTCGTCGGACGTGCCGAACGGCTTGACGTTGACCTTGCAGCCGGTCTGCTGCTCGAACGGCGTGACCCAGTTGACCTTCGGGTCGTTGGAGCCGTTCTCGGCGTACCCCGGCCAGGCCAGCACGTTCAGCTGGCCCTCCGGCTGCCCGAGCGCCTTCAGCGCTTCGAGCTTCGGCGGGGTGAACCCCTGCGCGCCGGGCGGCGCGGCGGAGTTCGAACCCGATGTGCCACATGCAGCCAACAGCAGGCTGGCGCCGAGGATCCCGGTCAGCCGCGTCTTCCTGTTCTTCATGGCATCCCTTCGAGGACTACTGGACCTGGAAGCTGTGTTCGTGACGCCAGCTGAGCCGGACGCGCCCGTCCGCGAAGGCGCCGTCGGTGTTCTGCCGGACGACCGAAAGCTGGCCGCCGGCGTCGAGCGCGACGGCGTACCGCACGGTCGCCCCCGCGTACACGACGTCGGTGACCGTGCCGGTCGCGCTGGTCTCCCCCGCGGCGGCGGGCTCGGACAGCTCGCCGTCGATGCGGATCTTCTCCGGCCGGATGCTGAACAGCCCCGGCCGGCCGATCACGGACTCGGCGCCGCGCCCGCCCAGCAGGTTGGACGTGCCGACGAACCCGGCGACGAACGCGCTGGCGGGGCGTTCGTAGACCTCTTCCGGCGGCCCGACCTGCTCGATCTTGCCGTCGTTGAACACCGCGATGCGGTCGCTCATGGTGAGGGCTTCGTCCTGGTCGTGGGTGACGAAGACGAAGGTGATGCCGACGTCGCGCTGGATCTGCTTGAGCTCGAGCTGCATCGCCTGCCGCAGCTTGAGGTCCAATGCGCCGAGCGGTTCGTCGAGCAGCAGCACCTTGGGCCGGTTGACCAGCGCGCGGGCGAGCGCGACGCGCTGGCGCTGGCCGCCGGACAGCTGCGCGGGCTTGCGCGAGCCGTAGTCGTCCAGCCGCACGGTCTTCAGCGCCTCGGCCGCGCGCTCGCGGCGTTGCTGCTTCGGGACGCGCTTGACGCGCAGGCCGTACTCGACGTTCTGCTGCACGGACATGTGCGGGAACAGCGCGTAGTCCTGGAAGACCGTGTTGACGTCCCGCTCGAACGGCGCCAGGCGGCTGACGTCCCGGCCGTCCAGCTCGATCGTGCCCTCGGTGGGCAGCTCGAAACCGGCGATCATGCGCAGCACGGTCGTCTTGCCGGAGCCGGACGGGCCGAGCATCGAGAAGAACTCGCCGGGCGGGATGTCGAGGTCGACGCCGTCGACCGCGTGGATGTCGCCGAAGTGCTTGCGCAGCCCGGAAAGCCGGATGGCCGGCCCTTCGGTCTCGCTCGACGGCGCGGGGTCCTCGCGCGTCTCGGTGGGTGCTTGGTTGGGCATCGCCAGCCTCACAGTGCGCTCATCACGTGCTTGACGCGGGTGTAGTCCTCCAGGCCGTACAGCGAGAGGTCCTTGCCGTAGCCGGACTTCTTGAAGCCGCCGTGGGGCATCTCGGCGACCAGCGGGATGTGGGTGTTGATCCAGACGCAGCCGAAGTCGAGCTTCGCGGCGAGGCGCATCGCGCGCTGGTGGTCGCGGGTCCAGACCGAGGACGCGAGGGCGTACTGGACACCGTTCGCGGACTTCAGGGCCTCGGCTTCGTCCTCGAAGCGCTGCACGGTGATGACCGGGCCGAAGATCTCGTTCTGGCTCATCTCGTCGTCCTGCTTCAGGCCGGAGACGACGGTGGCCTCGTAGAAATAGCCTTCGTCGCCGACGCGGTGGCCTCCACAGTGGACGGTCGCGTGCTCCGGCAGCCGGTCGATGAACCCGGACACCTTCGCCAGCTGGGCCGCGTTGTTGAGCGGGCCGTACGCGACGTCTTCGTCGTCCGGCTTGCCGGTCTTGTTGTTCGCGGCCTGCCGGGCGAGCGCCGCGACGAAGGTGTCGTGCACCCCGTCGGCGACCAGCACGCGGGTGGCGGCCGTGCAGTCCTGGCCCGCGTTGAAGTAGCCCGCGACGGCGATGGCCTCGGCGGCGGCTTCGAGGTCGGCGTCGGCGAAGACGATGACCGGCGCCTTGCCGCCCAGCTCCAGGTGCACGCGCTTGACGTCGTCGGCCGCGGACTTCGCGACCTCGATGCCGGCCCGGACCGAGCCGGTGATCGACACCATCGCGGGGATGTCGTGCTCGACCAGCGCGCGGCCGGTGTCGCGGTCGCCGCAGACGACGTTGAACACGCCCGGCGGCAGGAACTCGCCGGCGATCTCGGCGAGCAGCAGCGAGGACGCCGGGGTCGTGTCGGACGGTTTCAGCACGACCGTGTTGCCGGCGGCGAGCGCGGGCGCGATCTTCCAGATGGCCATCAGCAGCGGGTAGTTCCACGGCGTGACCTGCGCGCAGACGCCGACCGGCTCGCGGCGGACGAAGGAGGTGTGCCCTTCCATGTACTCGCCCGCCGAACGGCCTTCCAGCACGCGCGCGGCCCCGGCGAAGAAGCGGATCTGGTCGAGGACCATCGGCATCTCTTCGGCCAGGGTGAGCGCGATCGGCTTGCCGGTGTTCGCCGACTCGACGCGGACGACCTCGTCGGCGCGGGCTTCGAGGGCGTCGGCGATCTTCAGCAGCGCGAGCTGGCGCCGGGCGGGCGTCGTCGCGCGCCAGGTCTCGAACGCGGTCGCGGCGACCTGCAGCGCGTTGTCGACGTCCTCGGGCCCGGCGATCGGCGCAGTGCAGTAGGCGCGGCCGGTGACCGGGTCGACGATCTCCGCAGTCCGGCCCGACTTGGACTCGACGTACGCGCCGCCGACGTAGTGCTTCAGCTCGTGCACGGTGGACTCCTCCAGCGATCGGGGCTAAAACATATAAGTCCATATGTAATAGGACAAGAGGATCAGGCAAGATTGGTGCGAACGGGTACTCGGGCGGACGAAGGGTCACGATGCGCAAGGGCATGTCGCACAGCGCGCGGTCCGCCATGTTCGCGCCGCTCGGCCAGGTCGGCCGGGCGGAAGCGGTGACGGCCCGGCTGGTCGACGCCATCACGCTCGGCCTGCTCGCCAACGAGGAGCAGCTACCCAGCGAAGCCGATCTGGCCGCGCAGTTCGGCGTCTCGACTGTGACGGTCCGGGAGGCGCTGGTGGCGTTGCGGCAGCAGGGGCTGGTCGAGACGCGGCGGGGGCGCAGCGGCGGCAGCTTCGTCCGCGCGCCGGCCAACCCGCCCCCGGACGAGTGGCGCTCGCGGCTGCGCGAGGTGTCCTTGTCCGATCTGCGCGACGTCGGCGACCACTACCTGGCGATCGCCGGGGCCGCCGCGAAGCTCGCCGCCGAACGCAGCTCGCCCGAGGACGTCGCCCGGCTGCGGCTGGCGACCGACGACCTCCGCACGGCGCACGGTATCGACTTCACGCGGGCCGAGCGGCAGTTCCACCTGGAGGTCGCGGCGGCCGCGCAGTCGCCGCGGCTGACGCACGAGGAGCTCCACCTGCAGAGCGAGCGCGGCGGGCTGTTGTGGCTGCCGCTCGGCGCCCATCCGCACGAGGAGCACGCGGCGATCACCACGGCGATCGCCTCCGCGGACGGCGAGCTGGCCCGCAAGCTCACCGAGGAACACATCCTCGGGGCGCTCGACCGGCTCGCGGACGTGCACCTCGACCTGCTCGCCCCCTAAACTCTGCCGATGGTGACTGATCCGACCACAGTCACGGCCGAAGACTTCGCGGCGACAGTCGCGTATTGCGCGACGGCGGCCTGCTTTTGGCCGAATCAGTCACGCCGCATTACTCCGCGCATCGAGGTGAGCACCGTGAACGACACCCGCACGCTGACCGGCGACGAGGTCGTCGAGCAGGTCTCGGCGTTGGTGGAGGGGGTCTTCGAGCGGCTGAAGCCCCCGCTGGCGGCGGCCGAGTCGGTGCTGGCGGACGCCCCTTCCGCGGCGGCGCTGCACCGGATCCGCCCGCAGGTCACCGAGGCGCTCGGCGGGTTGATCGTCGGCGCGGGCTTCGTCAGCGCGCCGCACGTGCTGTCGGACTCGGAGTTCGGCTTCGAGTGGTGGACGGGCTCGGCCGCCGAGCCGTCGCAGCTGTTCATCAGCCTCGACCCGGCCGCGGAGAACTTCCTGGACTACACACGCCAGTCGTGGTTCACGGTCCCCCGCGACACCGGGCGGCGGCACATCAACGGGCCGTACGTGGATTACCTGTGCACCGACGAGTACACGCTGACGTTCACGATCCCGGTCTTTTTGGGCGGCGCTTTCGCCGGCGTGGTCGGCGCGGATGTGTATGTGCGCGAGTTCGAGCGGGCGGTGCGTCCCCGGTTGCGGTCGTTGGGGCGTGGCGCGGCGTTGCTGAACGCGCAGGGGCGCGTGATCGTGTCCAACAGCGTCCGGCAGCCGACGGGGTCGCTGGTGCGGGAGGCGGACGTCCCGGCGTGGTGGTCGGCGGGCGCGGCGCCCAGTCCGGTCCTGCGGCGCTGCGGGGATTCGCCGATCGTGCTGGTGACCGGGGCCTAGCGCCCCAATGTGGCCTTCGGTGCGTCAGACGCACCGAAGGGCCCCTTGGGTGCGTCAGACGCAACCAAGGCCACATTGGGGCGCTGGAGCCTAAGCCTGCAGCGCGACCCACAGTTCGGCGCGGACGCCGGGTGAGTCGAGGTCGCGGCCGAGCAGCTCCTCCGCCTTGCGAATCCGGTTCCGCAGCGTGTGCCGGTGGACGCCGAGGCGCGCGGCGGCGACGTCCCAGTGGCCGTGGTGTTCCAGCCAGCAGCGCAGCGACGTCTCCAAGTCGCCTCGGCCTGCCAGGTCGTGGGCGCGCAGCGGCGTGAGCAAGCCGCGCGCAAACGCTTGCGCCACCGTGGGTTCGATCAGCGACAGCAGACCGCGGCCCAGGTGCTCCGCCGCCGACACCAGGGCCTTGCCCTCCGTCAGTGCGGCCTGGGCGGCCAGCTCCGCCTGCTCCAGACCGGCCGCGAAGTCCGTTGTGGACACCGGGCCCGCCAGCCCGCCGTGCAGGCCGCCGATCCGCGCCGCCGCCTCCGCCGCCGGCTCGGCCGGCCCGATCGCGACCACCGACGAGCCACGCCGCGCGGCGAACATCGGCTCGCTCTCCAGCGCCCCGAGCAGCTTGCGCCGCGCGGCGGGCGCGCCGGCGAACACCAGCACCGACCACGGTGCGCGCGGCGGCTCGCCGCCGGTCTCGGCCAGCACCCGCAACGCCAGCTCCGCCTGACCACCCACCAGCAGCTCCAGCAGCCCGGACCGCAGCGCCTGCCGCGCCGCCGCCTGCGCGCGATCCTGTTCCAGCGCCAGGGAAAGCACCGAGACCGCCGTGTTGACGACGTGGCGCCCCGCGGTGTCGAGCGACGCCCCGACGGCGAGCACCCGGCGTGCGCTGGTGTCGAGGGTCTGCAGCACGACTTCCTGCTCGTCGAGCGCGACCACCCGCGTGCCGGTGCGAAGGCGCTCCAGCTCTTCGCGCAGCGAAGCGCCGTACGCGCGTGCGCTCGCCGGAGCCGCTTCGGTGACAGTGGTGCGGTCGAAGAGCAGCACCCAGCCGTCGACGAGCTTCGCCAGCTTGCGCAGCACCCCCGCCGGCCCGCCCTTGCCGACCGCCGTGCGCGTCAGCTCCTGCTGGGCCTTGCCGATCCGGACCGTCGTGGCGTACTCGTCCGCCGCCACCGCCCGCGAGACCGCGCGGGTGATCGCGATGAACGGCGTCTCGCGCGGCACCTCCAGCACCGGCAACCCCACCGAAGCCGCGGTCGACACGAGCGAGCGCGGGACGAAGTCGTGGCTCAGCCCGATGCCGAAGCCGAGCCCCGCGACGCCGGCGTCGACCAGCCGTCGCACGTAAGCCGGCGACGTCTCTTCGTCCAGGGCCAGCCCGGTCGTCAGCAGCAGCTCGTCGCCTTCGAGGAACGCCTGCGGATCCGTCAACTCGGTCGGGTGCACCCAGCCGATCGGCCGAGCGAGGAGGTCGTCGCCGGTCAGCACGCGCAGTCCGAGCGGGCGGTCGGCGACCAGTCCCGCCAGCGTGAGTGCCATAACGGCACATTCTACGCCCCTTGTTGTACGGAAAGGCCAGCTGACGGCCACCGCGCGCGGACTCATCCTGAGGACGTCCACCCGCCCGCGTCCGCAGGAGCACGCCGTGACCGCAAGCACCGCCGCCGAGCCGCAGGCCCCGGCGCCCCGCCAGCGCAGGCTGCACACCGAGATCCCCGGCCCCGTCTCGCGCGAGCTGCAGAAGCGCCGCGCGAACGCCGTCGCCGCCGGAGTCAGCTCGGTGCTGCCCGTCTACGTCACCTCCGCCAGCGGCGGCCTGCTCACCGACGCCGACGGCAACGTCCTGATCGACTTCGGCTCCGGCATCGCGGTGACCAACGTCGGGCACTCCGCGCCGGCCGTCGTCGACCGCGTTCGCAAGCAGGCGTGCTGGTTCACCCACACCTGTTTCATGGTCACGCCGTACGAGGGGTACGTCGAGGTCTGCGAAGCGCTGGCCGAGCTGACGCCGGGCGACCACGCGAAGAAGTCGGTGCTGTTCAACTCCGGCGCCGAAGCCGTCGAGAACGCCGTGAAGATCGCGCGCACGGCGACCGGGCGCCAGGCGGTCGTCGTGTTCGACCACGCCTACCACGGCCGCACCAACCTGACGATGGGCATGACCGCGAAGTCAGTGCCCTACAAGCACGGCTTCGGCCCGTTCGCGCCCGAGGTCTACCGCGTGCCGGGCTCGTACCCGTACCGCGACGGCCTGTCCGGCCCCGAAGCGGCCGCGCTGGCCATCGACCGGATCGAGAAGCAGATCGGCGGCGACCAGGTGGCCGCGGTCGTCCTGGAGCCGATCCAGGGCGAGGGCGGGTTCATCGAGCCCGCTCGCGGCTTCCTGCCCGCGATTTCCGCGTGGTGCCGCGAAAACGGCGTCGTGTTCGTCGCCGACGAGGTCCAGACGGGCTTCTGCCGCACCGGTTCCTGGTTCGCGTCGACCGACGAGGACGTCGTCCCGGACCTGATCGCGACGGCCAAGGGCATCGCGGGCGGCCTCCCGCTGTCGGCGGTCACCGGCCGCGCCGAGCTGCTCGACTCCGTCGGCCCGGGCGGGCTGGGCGGCACGTACGGCGGCAACCCGATCGCCTGCGCCGCCGCGCTCGGCTCGATCGAGACGATGAAGACCGAGGACTTGGCCGCGTCGGCGAAGCGGATCGAAGGCGTTGTCCTGCCGCGGCTGCGCGCACTGGCGTCGGAGACCGGCGTGATCGGCGACGTCCGCGGGCGCGGCGCGATGCTGGCCGCGGAGTTCGTGAAGCCCGGGACCACCGAGCCCGACGCCGACCTGACGAAGCGCGTCGCGGCGGCCTGCCACCGGGCCGGCGTCGTCGTGCTGACCTGCGGCACGTACGGCAACGTCGTCCGGCTGCTGCCGCCCCTGTCCCTGTCCAACGACCTGCTCGACGAGGGCCTCGCGGTCCTCGAGCACGCTGTCCGCACGGAGGCTCGCGCATGACTTTCCCCTTCTGGGTAGCCGGAAAGCCGGTGACCGGCGGCTCGACGGCCGTCGTCCGCCACTCCTACGACGGTTCTTCCGCCGGCTCGCACTTCGTACCTTCGGCTGAGGACGTCGAGGCCGCGGTGCAGGCCGCGCACGACGTCGCCGACGAGTTCGCGACGCTGCCCGCGCACGTCCGCGCCGGGGCGTTGGACCACGTGTCCCGAGCGTTGGGTGAGCGGTCCGAAGAGATCGCTTCGCTCATCACGGCCGAGTCGGGCAAGCCGCTGAAGTGGGCGCGCGGCGAGGTCGGCCGCGCGGTTTCGACGTTCCGCTGGGCCGCCGAGGAGGCGCGGCGCTTCTCGGGCGAGTTGCAGCGGCTCGACACCGACCCGGGCGGCACCGGCCGGCTGGCCCTGGTCCGGCGGGTCCCGCCCGGACCCGTCCTCGGCATCACGCCGTTCAACTTCCCGCTGAACCTGGTGGCGCACAAGGTGGCCCCGGCGATCGCGGTCGGCGCGCCGATCGTGCTCAAGCCCGCGCCGGCGACGCCGCTGACGGCGTTGCTGCTGGGCGAGATCCTGGCTGAAACGGACCTTCCGGCGGGGTCGTGGTCGATCCTGCCGGTGGACAACGAGACGTCGTCGAAGCTGGTCGAGGACCCGCGCCTGCCGGTGGTGTCGTTCACCGGCTCGGTCCCGGTCGGCTGGGCCATCCGCGACCGCGTCCCGCGC
Organism: Amycolatopsis sp. NPDC051371; assembly: GCF_040682155.1. Classification (NCBI taxonomy): domain Bacteria; kingdom Bacillati; phylum Actinomycetota; class Actinomycetes; order Pseudonocardiales; family Pseudonocardiaceae; genus Amycolatopsis; species Amycolatopsis sp. NPDC051371. The sequence continues at coordinate 151,131 of NZ_JBFBAG010000015.1, read as the reverse complement.
AAGCACGTGGCCCTGGAGCTGGGCGGCAACGGCGCGGTCCTCGTCTGTCCGGATTGGACGGACCTCGACTTCGCGGCGCAGCGGATCGCGACGTTCGCGATGTACCAGGCGGGGCAGTCGTGCATTTCGGTGCAGCGGGTGTACGTGCACACAACGGTTTACGACGCTTTGGTCGAGAAGGTCCTTTCGCAGGTCGAGGCTCTGCGCACGGGCGACCCGCGCGCTGACGGCGTGGACGTCGGACCGCTGATCAACGAGGACGCGGCTTCCCGCGTGGAGTCCTGGGTTTCCGACGCGGTTTCGGCCGGCGCGCGGTTGCTGACCGGGGGTGGGCGATCGGGCGCCACGGTGGAGCCGACGGTGCTGGCGGACGTCCCCGAGGACGCCGCGGTGATGGCCGAGGAGGTGTTCGGGCCGGTGGTCTCACTGGTCCGGGTGGATTCGGTGACCGAGGGGATCGAGCGGATCAACGCGTCGCGCTTCGGCCTGCAGGCGGGCGTGTTCACGCGCGATCTGCCGACGGCGTTCGAGGTGTCGGCGGCCCTTCGCGTGGGCGGCGTGCTGGTCGGCGATGTGCCGAGCTTCCGAGCCGATCAGATGCCGTACGGCGGGGTGAAGGACTCCGGTGTCGGGCGCGAGGGCCCGGCGTCGGCGATGGCGGACTTCACCGAGGAGCGCGTCACAGTCCTGACGGGATTGACGCTGTAAGGGCGGCGTGCGCCTCGACGAGTGACGGTCCGTACCACGTGAGGTGGCGACCCGAAACCAGGACGTACCGCGCGTCCGGGAAGTGGTCCGGGCCGTCCTCCTCCGTGAACAGGTACGGCTCGTCCGGCAGCACCAGCAGATCCGCGTCCGCCGCGAAGTGCGCCCGCAGCTCCTCGACATCCGGCCGCGGATACCGCTCCTCCGACGACGCGTAGACGTTCGCCACGCCGACGCGGCGCAGGACGTCACCGCCGAAGGTCTCGCGGCCCAGGACGATCCACGGCTTGCGCCACACCGGGACCACCGCGTGGAACCGCACCGGCCGGACCTCGCGCCAAACTTCCTCCGCCGACACCAGCCACTCCGGCTCCTCCAGCTCGTACGCCTGCGTGAGGATCCGCCGGAGTGACCCCAACGCGGCCGGGACCGTGGCCGATGCCGCCATCACCCACACCGGGATCCCGTTGGCGCGCAAGCGTTCCACGTCCTCCGGACGATTCTCCTCCGAATTGGCCAGCACCAGGTCGGGCGCCAAGTCCAACACGCGGTCCAGCTTCGGGTACTTCGACCCGCCGACCCGCGGCACGTCCAGATCGGCCGGATGCGTGCAGTAGTCGGTCGCACCGGCGAGCCGGCCGGGCGCGCTGACCTCGACCGCTTCGGTCAGCGACGGCACCAGGGAAACCACGCGCGAAGCCGGGCCGCTCAGCGGCACCGGCTCCCCGAGATCGTCGATCCAGGTCATGCGCGTTCGAACGACACCTTTCGCTTTTCGACGTCGACCGCGGTCAGCCGGACCCCGATCCGCTCCCCCGCCGTCAGCTTCTCCCCCGCGCACTTCGCCATCACCGTCGGGTCCTCGACCAGGATCTCCGCCTTGTTGTCGTCCGCGCGCAGCACCACCGCGCTGAACTCGCCGCCGATGTGCTCGGCCAGCACCCACGCTTCGACCTGGTCGATGCACGCCCGCTCGACCTTCGCGGCGAGCGTGTCCGACGCCGTCATGCGCTCCGGGACGTCCGCGAGCGCCGCCCGCACCCACTCCGGCACCTCGCGCCCGGCCGAAACGGCGAGGCAGATCTCCGTCGCGAACCGGTCGACCAGCCGCCGGATGGGCGCCGTGACGTGCGCGTACGCGCCGCCGATGCCCGCGTGCGTCGTCAACGCCGGCAGCTCGCCGTCGAACGCCGTGTAGCCCGCGCCGCGCAGGAGCCGCGTCGTGTCGGCGTAGAGCGCCATCGACGCCGGCTGCCCGGGGTCCAGCCGGGACAGGAACTCCGAAACCGTCGCGCCCGGCGTCCAGGCGATGCCCAGCGCTTCAGCCGAGCGACGCAGCCAGTCGACGGCTTCGGGCTCCGGGTCGGGCAGCGTGCGCAGGACGCCGACCCGCGCGTCGATCATGATCCGGGCCGCGGCCATCCCGGTGAGCAGCGAGATCTCGGCGTTCCAGGCGTCGACGGCGGTGCGCGGCCGGCGGGCGAGCACCCAGCCTCCGTCCGGGTCGCCGCTGATCTCCTGCTCCGGCAGCTGCAGTTCGACGGCGCCGCGCCGGACGGCCAGCTCGCGCCGCCGCCGTCCCAGCTCGGGCAACGCCGCCACCGACGGGTGCGGGTTCCCGGCGTCGAGCGCCGCCTGCACCGTCTCGTAGTCGAACTGCTCGGTGGAGCGGACCAGCGCGCGGCGCACCCGCGTCGCGGTGGGCTCGCCCGCCTCGTCGGTCTCGATGGTCCAGAGCACCGCGGGCCGGATCTCGCCGGGCAGCAGGCTCGCCGCGCCTTCGGACAGGACCGGCGGATGCAGCGGGACGTTCCCGTCGGGCAGGTAGAGCGTCTGCCCGCGCGAGCGCGACTCGCGGTCGAGCGCGCCGCCGGGCGGGACGAACGCGGCCAGGTCGGCGATCGCGTAGTGCACGCGAAAGCCGTGTGACGTCTTCTCGACGACCATCGCCTGGTCGAGGTCCTTGGAGCCCGGCGGGTCGATGGTGACGAACGGCAGGTCCGTCGCGTCTTCGCGCGGGCCGGCGCTCGCGAGGGGGTCGAGCACCGCGGCTTCCGCTTCGGCCAGCACCTCGGGCCCGAACGACTCCGGCAGCGAAAACTCGGCACGCAGGGGGCCGAAGTCCCCGCCCGCCGAGTGTGTCCTGATCACGAGGGGAGGCACCCCCCAACCCTAACCCTCGAAGGGCCCGATGATCGCCCGATCGGGCGCGGGCCGGTCGGGTGTACGTTGACTTCCACAATAATGAAAACCGTCTTCATTTCCAGAAAGGGCTCCGACCGTGAAGATCGCGTTCGTCGGCAAGGGCGGCAGCGGGAAGACCACGCTGTCATCGCTGTTCGTCGCGTACCTCGCCGACGCCGGTGCGCCGGTGCTGGCCATCGACGCCGACATCAACCAGCACCTCGCGGTGGCGCTCGGCGCGCCCGAGGAGGAAGCGCTCGCCTGGCCGACGCTCGGCGACAACATGGCCCTGATCAAGGACTACCTGCGCGGCGACAACCCGCGGATCGCCGACGCCGCGTCGATGATCAAGACGACGCCGCCGGGGCGCGGGTCGCGGCTGGTCCGGCCGTTCGAGGACAACCCGGTGTTCGACGCGTGCTTCCGTCAGCTGGGCGGCGTGCGGCTCGGCGTCACCGGGCAGTTCGACGAGGACGACCTGGGCGTCAAGTGCTACCACTCGAAGGTGGGCGCCGCGGAGCTGCTGCTGAACCACCTGGTCGACGTCGAGGGCGAGTACGTCGTCATGGACATGACCGCGGGTGCGGACGCGTTCGCGTCGGGGCTGTTCACGCGGTTCGACGTGACGTTCCTGGTGTGCGAGCCGACGGTGCGCAGCGTGGGCGTGTACCGGCAGTACGCGGACTACGCGCGCGACTACGGCGTGCGGCTCGTGGTGGTGGGCAACAAGGTCACCGACGCCGAGGACGTCGAGTTCCTGCAGGACCAGGTCGGCGGGGCGCTGCTGGGGTGGATGTCGGCTTCCCGCCACGTACGCGCGGCGGAGCGCGGCACGGCCCGGCCGATCACCGAGCTCGAGCAGCGCAACCTCGAGACGCTGGGCTTGATGCACGCGACGGTCGACGCCGAGCAGCGCGACTGGGCGCGCTACCAGCGTCAAGCCGTCGAGTTCCACCTGCGCAACGCGGCCGCGTGGGCGGGCGACAGCCTGGCCGCGCAGGTGGACCCGGAGTTCGTGCTGGGCCCGGAGTTGTCGGTCTAGTCGTCGGCGTCCTCGGCATCGGCCCGCCGGGTCCGTTCCCGCGCGATGTCGAGGGCCCGCCGGGCGGTGGCCTCGTCGGGGTACGGACCGAGCAGGTCGATGCCGCGGCTGCGTTCGAGGTGCTCGACCTGGTTCGTCCGGGTGTTGTAGTACCAGCCCTGGTCCGGGTTCGGATCTTTCGCCATGGTCCTAGGTTCGCACCAGCGGGCCGGGTTGTCAGCGCTTGTACCGATAGGGGATCTCGGTCGGCTGCCCGGTGGGGCCGAAGTCCTGGTTTTCCTCGCCGTTTTCCGGCGCGGCGGGCTGGTCGGTGAACTCGTCGAACCAGCCGCGAGGGGTGCCTCGCGGCGGGGTCGGGGGTTCCTGGCGGGAGGGTTGCGGAAGGGCGGTGTCCCGGCCGGGGAAGACCGGGGGCGCCGTGTTCGGGGGGACGGGCGGCATCGCGTTGGGGCCCGGGAAGACGGGACGTGCTGGGGCCGCGTGGCGGGTCGGGAAGGGTTGGGGGGTCGACTCCGGGCCTGGGAAGACCGGCTTGGAACGGGCTGGGGGGTTGGGCGGAGTGGCCCAGGGAGGGGTCGCTGCTGGTGGGGGCTGCGGGGGGTTGGGGTGTTGGGGGCCGGTGGGTGGCTGCTGGGCCGCGGGCGGCTGGTGCTGAGCCGGCGGCTGCTGCGCTGTGGGCTGCTGGGCCGGCCCCTGTGGGCCGGCAGGTTGCTGCGCGGCGGGTGATTGCTGCTGGACCGGCGACTGTGGCTGCTGCGCGGCAGGCGGTTGCGGCTGAGCCGGCGCCTGCCGCTGCGCGGCGGGCGGTTGCGGCTGCTGCGCCGCGGACGGTTGCTGGGTCGGCGCGTGCGGCAACTGCTGCTGCGCCGCGGCCGGTTGCGGCTGAGCCGGGTGCTGCTGATCCGGCGCCTGCGGACCGGCAAGCTGCTGCGCGGCGGGAGATTCCGGGGCCGGCGTTTGCTCCTGCGCGACCGGCGGTTGTTGCTGGCCAGATGCCTGCGAACCAGCAGATTGCTGCACAGCAGGCGACTGCTGGTGGGGCAGTGGCTGCGCGGCGACCGCCGGCTGGGCCAGCCCCTGCTCCTGCCCAGCTGGCGGTTGGTGCCGGTCCGATGCCTGCGAACCAGCAGATTGCTGCACAGCAGGCGACTGCTGCTGCGCTGCGGCAGGCTGCTGCTGGTCCAGTGGCTGCGGGTCGGCAGCGGGCTGCTGCCAGGCCGGCGTTTGTGAGCTAGACGGTTGCTGCTGGCCAGACGCCTGCGGATCGGCGGGCGGAGATTGCTGAGCTGCCGTCAGCGGCTGCTGAGCGGACGACGGCGATGCCGTCTGCTGCGGCTCCGCCGCAGCAGACGGTTGCGGCACGGCCGGCGGCTGTTGCTGGTTCGGTGACTGCGGCACGGCAGGTTGTGGGGCCGCGATTGACGGCTGCGGCTGCAGCGCAGCGGGCGATTGTGACTGCCCGACGGCAGGCGGCTGCTGCTCCGAAGGCGACTGCACCTGCGACGAGGACGGCGCAGCCGACTGCTGCGGCTGCGAGACAGCAGGCGGTTGCTCCACCACGCCAGCCGACTGAGGTTCCGCCGGCGCTTGCTCAGCGGGCACCGCCGCAGCCTCGGACTCCGCAACATCCCGCGGCTCAGGCTCGGCCCGTGAAGACGCAGCCGTTTCGGGCTCAACCGCATCCCGCGGCTCAGGCTCGACCGGCGAAGACGAA